>VXNE01000473.1 GCA_009840715.1 Gammaproteobacteria bacterium | reverse complement strand
CCACGAACTCGGCCGCGTTCGGGTTCCGTCCGCCCGCGAGCGGTCGCGCGACTACCCGCACCAGTTCAGCGGCGGCATGCGGCAGCGCGTCGTCGCGGCGATGGCCATCGCCTGCCAGCCGCGCGTGCTCATCGCCGACGAGCCCACCAGCGCGCTCGACGTGACCATCCAAGTCCAGTTCATGGACCTGCTCGAGACGCTGCAGGCAGAGACCGGCGCCGCGTTGCTGTTCATCACCCACGATCTCGGCGTGGCCGCGAGCCTGTGCCACCGGATCGCCGTGATGTACGCCGGGCGCATCGTCGAGACGGCCGACGCGGGCACCCTCTACTCCGCCCCGGCGCATCCCTATACCCAGGGTTTGCTCGACTCGCTGCCGCGCCTCGGCCGCCGTCGCGGACGGCTTACCGCCATCGGCGGGACGCCACCGGACGCGCTGCAGCTGCCGTCGGGATGCGCGTTCCATCCGCGCTGTCCGCACGCTACCGAGCGATGCCGCCAGGCCGCGCCGCCGGAGACGCGGCTGGACGATGGCCACGCGGTGCGCTGCTGGCTGCACGAGGACGCGCCTTGACGCTGCTGGCGCTCGAGGGTGTGAGCTGCCACTTCGCGATGGGTGGCGGACGGGTGCTCAGGGCCGTCGACGGCGTGGACCTGTCGCTGGACGCGGGTCAGACCTACGCGCTGGTGGGAGAGTCCGGCTGCGGCAAGAGCACGCTGGCCAAGCTCGTCCTCGGGCTCGAACGGCTGCACGCGGGTCGCATCGTCTTCGACGGGATGGACGTCGCGTCGCTGGACCGCGACGGGCGCAAGGGATTCCGCGCGCGCGTGCAGGCGGTGTTCCAGGACCCGTACAGCTCCCTGAACCCGCGGCTCCGCGTCGGCACCATCCTCGCCGAGCCGCTCACCGCACGCGGCGCACGTGGCCGCTCCGTCCAGGCGCGGACCGCCGAGGTGCTCGAACTGGTCGGACTCCCCGCGAACGCCGCGCGGCTCTACCCGCACGAGTTCTCCGGCGGGCAGCGGCAGCGGATCGCCATTGCCCGGGCCCTCGTCCCGAGGCCCGACCTCATCGTGCTCGACGAACCCGTCTCCGCCCTCGACGTGTCCATCCGCGCGCAGATCCTCAACCTGCTGGCCGACCTGCAGACCGAGCTCTCGCTGTCCTACCTGCTGATCGCGCACGATCTCGCACTGGTCGAACACACCAGCGACCGGCTCGGCGTGATGTACCTCGGAGAGATCGTGGAGAGCGGGCCGAGTGCCGCGGTGTTCGCCGAGCCGCGGCATCCCTACACGCAGGCGCTGCTCGCCGCGGTGCCGCGGCCGGATCCGGCGCACCCCCGCGCGAGTGGGCATGTCACGGGAGAGATAGCGACGGCATTGGACCCACCGTCAGGATGTCGGTTTCATCCTCGGTGTCCGCACGTGATGGAGGTTTGCCGGTCGGTCGCGCCACCGGGCGTCCAGACATCGGAGTCGAAAGCGCCCATCGTGACCGACGGAGGGCCCAGCGCGACCAGCATACGCATGGCGAGATGTCACCTGGCCGAGGCGCGTTAAGTCCCTGCCCCAGCAGAAGCTGATTTCGACGTGCGACGGTCAATCGCCTCCAGCACGCGGGGCGGTGACAGGGGCAACTCCGTCATCCGCACGCCAAGCGCCCGGCTTACCGCGTTCCCCACGGCCGCAAGCGGTGCAACGATAGGCGTCTCCCCGACCCCGCGAACTCCATACGGATGGCTCGCGTTCGGCACCTCCACGATCTCCGTCTCGATCATCGGCAGGTCCGATGCGACCGGCACGCGGTAGTCCAGGAAGCCCGGGTTGTCCAGCACACCTGCCTCGTCGTAGATGTACTCCTCGTTCAAGGCCCACCCGATGCCCTGGGCGGCGCCGCCCTGCATCTGACCCTCGACATAGTCCGGGTGGACCGCCTTGCCGGCGTCCTGGATGGCCGTGAACCCCACCACCGTCGCCCGGCCCGTCTCGCGGTCGAGATGTATGTCCGCCATGTTGACGGAGAAGGATGGGCCCGGGCCCTGCGCCGTGAGGGACGCCCGTCCGGAGATCGGGCCGCCGGTGCGCGCGGCGCTGCGCGCCAGGTCCTTGAGCGATAGCGGCTCCACGTCCAGGTTCACGCCCTCCACCGGCCGTGCCTGCCCGTCGGCCCACTCCACCTGGTCCGTACCCAAATCCCAGGTCGCCGCGGCACGCGTCTTGAGTTCAGCAATGACGTTCTCGCAGGCCTGGATCACCGCCATGCCCGTGGCGAACGTCGTGCGGCTGCCGCCCGTCGCCGCGCAGTAGCCGGTGCTCTCGGTGTCCGCGACGCGCACGCGGATGCGGTCGTAAGGAACGCCGAGGGTTTCCGCCGCCATCAGCGCCATCGCGGCGCGGCTGCCCCCGATGTCGGGATTGCCTTCGACCACCTGCACCGTACCGCGGTCGGTAACGTGGACCTCGGCACTCGACTGGTTGCCGCCGTTGAACCAGAAGCCAACGGCGACGCCACGGCTCTCGTCCTCTCCGAGGGGCCTGGCGTAGCTCGGATGGCGCTTTGCGGCGGCCAGGCACTCGCGGAGCCCGATGGCCCCGAAGACCGGTCCGTAGGCCGCACGGGTGCCTTCGGCGACCGCGTTCTTCATCCGAAAGTCGATGGGGTCCATGCCGATCCGCATCGCGAGTTCGTCGATCACCGACTCGCCGGCGAACATCGACTGCGGCGCGCCCGGGGCCCGGTAGGCGGCGACGCGCGGCCGGTTCACCACCACCTCGTAGCCCTCGATCAGGATGTCGTCCACGTCGTAGGGCGCGAAGATACACATCGAGCCCGCGCCAAGCGGGCTGCCCGAGTAGGCGCCTGATTCGTAGATCAGCTTCGCGTACATCGCGACGATCCGACCGTCGGTGCGGCAGCCGATCTTCACCGTGTTGACCGTGCCGGAAGCCGGTCCGGTGGCGCGGAACACCTCCTCCCGCGACATCACCATCTTCACCGGGCGGCCGCACTTCTCCGAGAGCTTCACCGCCAGCGGCTCGAGATAGACCGTGGTCTTGCCGCCGAAGCCGCCGCCGATCTCGCTGGGGATGACCCGGATATCGCCGGGGTCCATGCCGAGGACCATGCCCGTGAGTTCGCGCACCGAGAAGTGGCCCTGCGTGCAACACCAGACCGTGGCCGTGCCGTCCTCGCCGTAGCTGCCAACGCAGGCGTGGGGTTCGATGTAGCCCTGGTGGACCATTGGCGTGACGAAGGTGCGCTCGACCACCACGTCGGCGTCGGCGAACCGGGCGAGGGCGTCGCCCTTCGAGATCACCGCCTTCTTCGACACGTTCGACGGCGCGGTGGGCGTCTCCTCCAGGCCCTCGGTGAACATGTCCTCGTGCAGCACCGGCGCCTCCGGTTGCATCGCCTCCAGGATGTCCGTGACGGGTTCGAGCACCTCGTAGTCGACCTCCACCAGGTCCGCCGCCTGTTCGGCGATGCGGCCCGAGACCGCCGCTACCGCCGCCACCGGGTGGCCGTGGAAGAGCACCTTGCCGCTCGCCATCAGGTTCTCGTTGAAGGCCCGCCGGGCGGGACGGAAGCCGCTCCGGTCCGGGAAGTCCGCCGCGGTGATGACCGCGAGTACGCCGGGCAGGGCTTCCGCTTCCGAAGTATCAATGCTGCGGATCCGCGCGTGGGCGTGGGGGCTGCGCACGACCTTGCCGCTCACCATGCCCGGCATCGCCCAGTCCGCCCCGAACTCGGCGCGGCCGGTCACCTTGTCCACACCGTCCGGGCGGACCGGTCGGGTGCCGATGTACTTCAATCCGCCGTTGTCCGCCATGTGGTCGCCTGAGGCCCGCGCACCATGCGGTCGCGGAGTTTGGCGGATCGGCCGGGCGCCCGGCAAGCCGGCACGAGCGAACCCAACCGTGGCATTCCGCACCCGTTCGCGGTTTCATGGACCGTCCCCCTTCCGGAGACGAAACATGCGACACCGCTCTGCCTTGCTGCTGCCCGCCCTCCTGCTCGGCGCCCTCTGGGCCGCCCCGCCGGCGCTCGCGGACTTCTCCCTGGAGCGGCTCGAAAGGCTCGACACCTTCCTGGACTCGTACGTCGAGCAGGGCCGACTGCCCGGAGCGGTCCTGCAGGTCACGCACGACGGGGAGACCGCATACCACCGTGCCACGGGATTGCGGGACATGGAGGCGGGGGCGCCGATGAGGCCGGACACGATTTTCCGGATCGCCTCCATGTCGAAGGCCGTGATCAGCGCCGCCGTCATGGTGCTGCAGGAGCAGGGGGCGCTGGTGATCGGGCAGCCCGTCGGCGACTTCCTTCCCGAGTTCGCGGCCACCACCGTGGCCGTGCCCGGCGACGACGGCGGGTACGACGTGGTGGACGCCGAACGCCCGATCACGATCCGCGACCTCCTTACCCACACCGCTGGCATCGGCTACGGCTACGGCCCGGCGGCAGAACAGTGGGAAGCCGCGGGACTCCAGCACTGGTACTTCGGCCATCGCGAGGAAACCATCCGCGAAACGGTGCGGCGGATCGCCGAGATGCCGATGGACGCACAGCCGGGTGAAGCGTTCGTGTACGGGTACAACACCGACATCCTGGGCGCCGTCGTCGAGGCGGCGAGCGGACAACCGCTCGATGCGTTCCTGCAGGCGGAGATCTTCGGGCCGCTCGGCATGAAGGACACGTCCTTCTACCTCCCGCTCGCCAAGGCGGATCGCCTCGTCACCGTGTACTCGCGCACCGAGGCCGGCGACCTCGTGCC
Source organism: Gammaproteobacteria bacterium (assembly GCA_009840715.1). Taxonomy (GTDB): domain Bacteria; phylum Pseudomonadota; class Gammaproteobacteria; order Pseudomonadales; family Azotimanducaceae; genus VXNE01. The sequence continues at coordinate 1,690 of VXNE01000473.1, read as the reverse complement.
GGCGCACCCGGACACGCCCTTTCACGGGCAGGGCCACTACGTCGAGGGCCCGCGCGCCAGTTTTTCCGGCGGCGCCGGCCTGCTGTCCACGACCGCCGACTACACGCGCTTCCTCGAGGCGCTGCGGCGTGGCGGTCCGGTACTCGGGCGCAAGTCCGTGGAGTCAATGACGGTGAATCACCTGCCCGCCGACCTGGCGAGCCTCCGGCCCGGCGCGGGGTTCGGGCTCGGCTTCGCGGTGGTGTCGGACCTCGGCGCGTGGGGACAGCCTGGGTCGGTGGGGGAATTTTCCTGGGGCGGCGCCTATCACACCTCGTACTGGGTGGACCCGGCCGAGGAACTCACCGTCGTCTACATGACGCAGGTGCTGCCAGCCCCCGGCCTCGACGACTTCAGCAAGGTACGGGCCCTGATCTACCAGGCGCTGGACTGATCACGCCGCCGTGCTATCTTTGCGCGCCCACCGATCCCACAGTGGAGTTGTCCATGGGTACCGTACTGAACGCCGATGACTTCGCGGGCGCCCGCGCCGTGCAGTCGGCCACGCTCAAGGAACTCGGCGTCGCCCCCATCTGCATGGCCCCGGGGGAAGAGGACGCCGGCCATAGCCACACCGTCGTCGAAGAGATCGTCATCGTCCAGAAAGGCGAGGGCCGCATCCAGATCGAGAACGAGACCTACGATCTCTGTCCCGGCTCCGTCGCGGTGGTGCCCGCCGGCCAGTTCCACGCCATGTGCAACCCCGGCAAGGAGAACTTCGAGGCCGTTGCCATCTTCAACTCGAACTTCGACCGCGACGCCGTCGTGCTCAAGACCCGCGAAGAGCATTTCGGCGAGGAGAAGAGCGACGAGATGGATGTCGACGCGCTGAAGGCCGAACTCTCCGAGCTTGGCAAGACCGTACGCAAGCTCCAGCGGCAGCTCGCAAAGAGCCCTTAGCCGGGGAGCGCGAGGGCGGCCCGCGTAGGGGGAACCCCTCGCAAGAGAACCGCTGAGGGGCTGCCCTCAACGTAGCGGCGTCGTCCCGGTCACGCCGAGGGCGAGGAGTTCCTCGTATTCGGCAGGCCCGATCCCGAGTTCCTCCCTGAGCACCTCGGCGCTGTGCTCTCCGAAGCACGGCGAGTAGGTGACTGGCGGCATCGAGGCGTCCCGGAAGACCCACGGGGCCGACGGCAGGTAGTGCGTTCCGGTCTCCGGGTGCGTCACCGGCGCCATGAAACCGCGCGTGAGGAACTGTGGACAGGGATCGGCGTAGATCTCATGGAACGACTCGACCACGGCGGCCGCCGCGCCGAGCCGGGCAAACGTCGTCACGGCCTCGGCCCCGTCCCGCTCCGCGCACCACCCGGCGACGAGCGCATCGACCTCCGCCTCGTTCGCCTTGCGCCCGGCCTCCAGGCGGAACCTCCCGTCCGCGACGCCGAGACACTCCGCGACCGCCTCCCAGACCACATCGCTCTCGATGCCCACCGCGACCCACGCGCCGTCCCCCGCGCGATAAACCCCGTGGGGCGCGTGCCGCGGGTGGCGGTTGCCGCTCGGGCGCCGCACGGTCCCGTTCGCGTCGAACTCCATGATCGCGTCACCCACCTGTAACGCCACCGCCTCGATCATCGCGGCGTCGACGCGCTGGCCAACGCCGGTTTCCGCACGGTGGTGGAGCGCCGCGAGGATGGCGGCCGCGAAGTAG
>VXNE01000476.1 GCA_009840715.1 Gammaproteobacteria bacterium | reverse complement strand
CCCGTGGTGGGTTCGTGCACGATTTGGACACGGGACGCCACGAGGGCGTCCCCTACCGCGCGCTCGATCCCGTGACCTCCAGCACCTTGTGGCCGTGGTGGATGGCCCCGAACTCGTCGGTCGCGGCGACGGATACCAGGTGCGTGCCCGGTCCCAGGTCGTCCGGCAAGTCGGCCGTCCACAGGTGGCTGGACGGCCCCGGCTCCACCCAGGGCTTGATGACGTCGGCGTGCCGTTCGGCCAGTTCGAGGTATCGCGGGTCCATCATGGAGACCCGGCGCATGTCCTCCCACGCTCCGTCGTTGACCTGGAACCGGACGGTCGACCTGGGCCCGCCGTCGAACAGGTTGACGACGAGGGAAGCGGCGGGGACCTGGTCTTCGTTGATGCGGCCGTCAGACAGCGCCCCCGGCCGCGAGTCGCGATAGGCGCCTCGCGGTCCATGGTAGGCGGCGTCGAGCAGGATGCGCATCTGGTAGTCGGCGGGACGTCCCGCGGCCTTGAAGGACACCCGCAGGTCCGTGCCGTCGACGTGCATGCGGTGGTATCCCCTGGGCGTTCCGTCGCGCTGCATGGCGACCGGTAGCGCCTCCGCGTCGAAGGGCCCGCTCCACCAACTGCCCGACACTGTGGTGAGCACGTGATGGTGAAACGCGTCCTCGCCCCGGTAGCCGTCCTCTGCACCGATCCACACGTGCTGGGTGGTGTGCGTGTGTCCGGCCATGGCGTACAGGTTGGGGTAGTCCGTGAGCAGGTCGAAGAGCGCCTGGCGGTCTTCCATCGCCCGCGGGTAGTCCCGTGTCAGGAGGGGGATATGCATGGCGAGCACGAGCAGCCGGTCCGTCGGCACATGTGCGAGTTCGGCGCTGAGCCAGGCGAGTTGCGCCTCCCCCAGCGCCGCGTCGTAGCCGCCGGAGGCGCGCGGATCCTCGGGCGTCGGCGCCGCGCCCCTGTAGCGCACGTTGTCGAGCACCACGAACACCGCGTTGGCGTATTCGAAGGCGTAGTAGGGGGGGCCGTACCAGTTCGAGAACGTCTCGAGCGAATAGGTGTCCGAAGGGGCCAGGAAGTTGAGTTCGTGGTTGCCGGGGACGTTGTACCAGGGGATGCCCAGCATCGCGATGATGCTGTTGTAGCGCGGGAACATGGACAGGTCGTCGAAGAGGATGTCGCCCATGGTCATGCCGAACGCGGCGCCCGTGCCGATGATTTCGCGCACCACGCCATCGCGGATGTAGTCGAGTTCTTCTTCCGTCTGTGGCTGCGGATCGGCGAAGAGAATGGCCTCGAAACTGGCCGGCTCCTCCTGTCGATGCAGCGCGAAGTCGATGCGCTCGGGCAGGGGGCCGGTGGGTTCGATGCCGGGATAGCGCAGGCCCGGGGGCGACCCGTCCGGGCGGTGCAGGTAGTGGAAGCGCGGCAGGCGATACGCGTTCAGGGGCGTCATGTAGCCGGCCGGCTTGGTGATGAAGACGATGCTGTCGCCCTGGACGTCCAGTGCGTAGGCCCCGTTGGCGTCGGTGAGCGTCACGTCGCGGCCGTTGGAGACGCGCACGCCGGCGACGCCGGGCTCGTCAGGGTCGGCCCGGCCGTCGCGGTCGAGGTCTTCGAACACCGTGCCGACGAGAGGGTCCGCAACGGCTGTGGCAGCCAGGAGGCAGGCAAGGGGGATTCCGAGGGAGAAACGTTGTGCGCGCGTCATGGGCCCTGCAACCGTCAGTTGGCGAGGCCGTGCATCGTACAGGCTCTTGCTGTCGTGTTTGTGGCGTGCTGGTTCCCGGAATGGACCGCTACGACACCACGAGCTCCGCGAGCCTCGCGAGCGCAGCGCCGAGGTCGGGTTCGTCGGTGAGCACCGGGAGCATCGGGTCCTCATTGCGTTTCATGCGCGCGACGGCGTTCTCGATGTGGTGCCTCGCGTTGCTCAGGCGGCCGTTCAGTTCGGACCATCGCAGCGGCATCGACACCGAGGCAGCGGGCTCCGCGCGCGCGGAGAACGGCGCGACGATCAGTTGCCCGTGCCGGTTCTGCATGTAGTCGATGTAGACCTTGCTCTCCCGCTTGCGGACGGCGCGCACGATCGTGCAGATCTCGGGGAGGCGCGTCACCACCACGCGCGCCAGCAGTTCCCCCAGCGTGCGCGACTGGTCGTGGGTCAGGCGGCGGGCGAGGGGCACGAGGATGTGCAGCCCGCTGGCGCCGCTGGTCTTGAGATACCCCGGCAGCTCGATTTCGTCGAGGAGCACGCGGATTTCCTTTGCGACGGCGACCACGTCGGCGAACGGGGCGTCCTTTGGGTCCAGGTCGAGCACGCACCAGTCCGGGTGCTCCAGCCGGTCGATGCGGCTGTGCCAGGCGTGGATCGGAATGGCGCCCATGTTGGCCAGGTACTTGAGCGACGCCGCGTCCTCCACCATGAAGTAACGGATGTCCCGCTCCTCGGTTTCCGTCCAGAGCGCGGTGCGCTTGACCCAGTCGGGCACGAAGTCGGGTGCGTCGCGCTGGTAGAACGACTTGCCGTGGATGCCGTCCGGGAAGCGGGTGAGCACGAGCGGCCGGTCGCGGAGATACGGCAGCATCCACGGGGCGATGCGCTCGTAGTAATCCACCAGGTGACCCTTCGTGAGGTCCTTCTCGGGGAAGAAGACCTTGTCGCGGTTGGTGACGGTCACGGTGTGGTGCACCGCGGACTCGACCTCGACGGGGGACGGATCCTCGAAGTGGCCGATGCAGTCCGTCGGCGGCTTGTCGTCGCGGAGGCGCCGGAAGGCCGGCTGCCGCAACCGGCCGTCCAGCGTGTACTCCTTGTACGCGACCTCGCACACGAGCGACGGGGCGACCCAGCGGACCTCCCGGTCGTCCGCGAGCGCGTCCGCGGGCGCCAGGCCCTCGAGGCGCTCGCCGATGTCCTTGCGGACCTGGACGTTGAGCCCGGCGCCGACCCGACCGCAGAAGGTCAGTTCCGCGCCCCGGTACTCGGCCAGGGCCAGTGCGCCGATATCGGCGGCGTTCGACTTGTTGGGCGCCCAGCCGGCGATGACGAAGTCGCCCGTACGCTCGGTACGGACCTTCACCCAGGCGTCCGAACGGCCGGCGCGGTACGGGCTGTCGGCGCGCTTCCCCACCACGCCCTCGAGCCCGAGGCTCTGCACGTGCTCGAACACCCGGATGCCGGACCCCTCGATGTGCTCGGAGTACCGGACGGGCCCCGTCGACGGCAGCATCGCCTGCAGCAGCTCCTTGCGGGCGAGCAGCGGGAGACCGCGGAGGTCATGGCCCATGGACTGGGGCAGATCGAAGGCGTAGTAGGTGACGGGGAGCGCATTCAGGGCGCGGGACACCTCCGCGGACCCCCGGAGGCGCGCCCGCTGCTGCAACAGCGAGAAGCTCGGAATGCCGCTGGCGTCGTGGACCACGGCCTCGCCGTCGATGACGAACTGGGAAAAGGGCAGCCGGCGCGCGGCCTTCTCGACCTCCGGAAAGTTGGCCGTCAGCACCAGGCCCTTGCGTGACCGCAGCGTGACCTGGTCGCCGTCCTTCTCGATCATCAGGCGATAGCCGTCGTACTTGATCTCGAACACCCAGCCGTCGCGGTCGAAGGCGTCGCCGGAACGCGCGAGCATCGGCTTGACCGGTAGTGGTCCGGTCTCCGGCGGGGCCGGGTCGATGGCGCGGATTCGCTCGGCCAGCCGGCGCTCGACCACCGCCGGATCCGGCATGTCCTCAAGGGTGAGGCCGGAGAGCACGGAATCGTTCGCCGGCGGGACCTCGCGCGCCCATTCGTCGCGCTCCTTGATGAGGAGCCACTCCTTGCCGTCCCCGGCCTCGCGCTGGCGCGGCCCCTGCATGCGCACGAGCGTCCAGCGGCCGCGCAGCTTGTGGCCACGCAGCTCGAACAGGAGCTTGCCGCGTTCGAAGCCCGTATCGAAGGGCTCGAGTTCGACGTACGTGCCACGGTCCCAGACGATGACGTATCCGGCGCCGTAGTTGCCATCCGGGATGCGCCCTTCGAAGTCCGCGTAGTCGAGGGGGTGGTCCTCGACCAGGGCGGCGAAGCGCTTGTCGGCGGGATCGGGCGAGGGGCCCTTGGGCACGGCCCAGGAGCGGAGCACGCCGTCGATCTCGAGCCGTACGTCCCAGTGAAGGTGGCTCGCCTGGTGCTGTTGCACCACGAAGGCTCGCGGGCCTCCTCTCGTGGCCGTCGCGCCAGGGTCGGCGGGCGAAAAGGGCTCCGGCGTGGCGCCCGCCTTGCGCTTTGCGCGGTAGACGGAAAGATCGTCGGGTTTCCGTGCCGCCATGGGTTCGGTTAGACGGGCTCAGCCGCGCGGGAGGCCTGCCGCGGGCGTCTGTGGCGCCTTCCGGCTGCCGGCCAGCGTGGCGGAAAACGGCGTTTCACTGCCGGGGGCGGCGCTGGACGCGCGTGACGAAGTGGTGTAAAGGTACGCGCGACGCAGAGGAAGGCCGGAGACAGCCATGCCCGCACGCGCCATCGGGACGGGCACCATCTCCTTCGGGCTGGTGTCGATTCCCATCAAGCTTTACTCGACTGTCGACAGTACTACCACCGTCCGTTTCAACTACCTGAGCAAGGACGGATCCCGGCTGAAACAGCAGTATATCCGGGCGTCCGACGGCCAGATAGTCGAGCGGGAGGAACGGGTCCAGGGCTACGAGTTCGCCAAGGGGCAGTACGTGACGTTCACCCCGGACGAAATCAAGGCCCTGTACGTCGAGTCGACCAACGCCATCGACATCGCCGAGTTCATCCCGCTGGCCGAGGTCGAGCGGCTCTACATCGAGAGGGTGTACTACCTCGGTCCGGACAAGGGCGCGGCGCGCTCCTACCACCTCCTCAAGGATGCCCTGGTGCACACCGGACGAGCGGCGCTCGCCAACTACGCGGCGCGGGGACGCAGCTACCTCGTGCTCGTGCGCCCGATGGGCGAGGGTCTCGTCATGGAGCAGCTCAAGTACTCCGAAGAGCTGCGCCCCTTCGACGACGTGCCTCTCGAACCCGTCGAAGTCGCCGAAGGCGAGCTCGAACTGGCCGTGCAGATCATCGACCAGCGCGCAAGCACGGCGTTCGAGCCGGAGAAGTACCGCAACGAGGTCCGCGCGCACATGCTCGAGGTCATCCAGCGGAAGGTCGACGGGCAGGAGATTTCCGTGGCGCCGGAGGAACGCGCGGAGGCGAAGATCATCGACCTCATGGAGGCGCTCAAGGCGTCCGTCGCGGGGGGTGCGGACAACGGGGCCCAGGAAGAGGACGGACCGCCGCGGCCGGCGAAACGGGCGCCGGCGAAGAGCGACGGCGGCGGGGGGGAGCGCGCAAAGACCCGGAAAGGATCGAAGGCGCGGAAGGCTTGAGGAGCCCTCAGCCGGGGAGCGCGAGGGGGCACCCCTCGAAGGAGGAATGGGCGTGAAGCCCCTGGCGAGCGCAGGCGCGGACGACGCGGGCTGGTACACCACGCGCGAGGTGTCCGGCCTCTCCGGGCTGTCGGAAGCCCAGGTCCGGCAGTACGTCCGGCGGGGCGTGCTGGACTCGGCGCGGAGCGACGGCGGCCGCTACCGGTTTTCCTTCCAGGACGTAGTCCTGCTGCGCACGGCGCGGGGGCTGCTCGACGCTGACCTGTCCGTCCGCCGCACGATCGCGGCCCTGCTCAAGCTCAAGCGCGGGCTCGATGCCGGAGGTTCCCTCGCGTCGATGCGCATCTTCGTCGACGGCGACGACGTGGTCGTGCGCGAGGCGTCCGCGCTGTGGGACATCGACTCGGGCCAGGGGCGCCTCGACTTCGACGTGGGAGAGGTGGCGAGCGAGGTGGCGACCCTCGCGGAGAAACGTCGCCTCTTCGAGGGCGAGGACTTCGAGGACCTCGGCAGCGACGAGTGGTACAACTTCGGGCTGGACCTCGAGGAGATGGATCCCGCGCGCGCGCCCGACGCCTACGAGAAGGCCATCGGGCTCGATCCCAAGAACGCCGACGCCCACGTCAACCTGGGCCGACTGTGCCAGTTGAAGGGGGACCTGAAAAGCGCGAAGCGGCACTATCAACTGGCGCTGGAAGCGGCGCCGGATCACCAGCTCGCGAGCTACAACATGGGCACCGTCTTCGATGAACTCGACGTGGTCGAGACGGCTTCGGAGCACTACCGGCGCGCGCCGGACGTGCCGGACGCCCACTACAACCTGGCGCGGATCTTCGAGCTGAACGGCGACGAGGTTTCGTCGCTACGGCACCTGCGCAAGTACCGGCAACTGCTCGAGCGGACCGAGGGCTGAACCTCTCGGCCCGGAGCGTCAACCCGAGTAACTGACGCCCTTGCCGAGGAGTTCCACGGGCGTCACCGCACCCCGCTGGCACTCGACCACGTCGTCGAACTCGAGTCCCTGGAAGGTGTAGCCCTCGCGCGCCCGGACCCTCTATGTTATACACATCAACGAGCCCACGACACAATAGGCAATATCCTATGC
>VXNE01000523.1 GCA_009840715.1 Gammaproteobacteria bacterium | reverse complement strand
GCCTCAAGCACAAGAGGGGCAACGGCTCGAACGCTTCCGCGGAGATGGAGCTCTTCGACGCCTCCGCCTGGCTGATCGGCGAGGCCGGCCGTGGCGTGGCGAACATCATCCGGATGGTGGCGCTGACCCGTTTCGACTGCATGGTGGGGTCTGCTGGTCTCATGCGCCAGGCGGCCGTCCAGGCGCTGCACCACTGCCGCCATCGCAGTGCCTTCGGACGCCTGCTCGTCGAACAGCCTGTCATGCAGGGCGTGCTGCTCGACCTGGTCGTGGAGAGCGAGGCCGCGCTGGCGCTCACCATGCGCGCGGCCCGAGCCCTCGACGCGGACGAACAGGCCGCCGTGCGGATCCTCACGCCGATCGGCAAGTACTGGATCTGCAAGCGCACGCCCACGGTCGCCGCGGAAGCCATGGAGTGCATCGGCGGCAGCGGCTTTATGGAGGACCGCGTCCTCGCCCGCCTCTACCGCGAAGCGCCGGTGAACGCGATCTGGGAAGGCAGCGGCAACGTCCAGTGCCTGGACGTCCTGCGCGCGTTCGCCCGCGAACCGGGGACCGTCGAGACGGTCCTCGCGGAGCTCCGGGCCGGGGCGTCGCTCGACGCCGGCCTCGAGCGCGAACTGCAAGCCATCGAACCCGTCCTGACGAAGCCGGACCGCGGCATCGAGGCCGCCGCCCGCGGGTGGGTCGAACGCCTCGCCATCGCGTTGCAGGCGAGCACGCTCCTCCGCTTCGCCAACCCGTTGACCGCCGAGGCCTTCTGCCGACTGCGGCTGCCGGGCCCGCACCGTTCGCTGCTGCCCGGGGGCGGTGGCTGCGATCCCCGCTTCGCGCCGCTGCTGGAGCGCGGGTTCTGACCTCGGCTCCCAGACAGGAGGGAGGACAGGAGCAAGGATAGGAGTAAGATAGCGCCATGCTCTATTTCGTGATGATCCTCGGGCTCGCGATCGCCGCGGTGGGTGTCTTCACCCTCTTCGCGCCGGCGCGCATGGCCGCCATGGCGAGCGGCTTCCAGTTCTCGGAAGCGAAACGCTACGCCGCCGCTTACGGCCGCATGCTGATCGGGTTCATCCTGTTCTTCGCGGCCTACCAGACGAAGTTCTCCGGGGCCGTGCAGGTCCTGGCGATGTTCTCGGTGCTCGCCGGCATCATCGTGCTGCTCGTCAGCCGCGAGTGGCTGCAGGCCCGCGTCGAGGGCGTAACCGACTGGTCCCCGGGCGCGCTGCGCGGCGTGGGCGTCGGCGCGCTGGTCGCCGGAGCCTTCCTCTTCTACGCCGCCGTCTGAGCGTCTGCGCCCGCCCGGCCGCCGTGGCGTTCCAACCTCGCGACCCCGATGCCGTCCTGGTGTCGATGGAAGACGCGAACCACGCGCTTTCGACGTTCTCGAGGCACGGCTTTCGCCTGGACGGCCTGGAATGGCCGTCCGTCGCGCACTACGTCGAGGGGATGAAATTCGAGGACGGCGCACTCCGTGAACGCATCCGGGACACCGACCACCCGAAGGCCGCGCAGCGCCTCGCCCGCCGCCAGCGGCGGCGCGTGCGCTGGGACTGGGACGATGTCCGGGAGGTTTACATGACCCGGGGCGTGTACACCAAGTGCCGCGCGCATCCGGAGGCCGCCGACGCCCTGCTCGACACCGCCGAAAGGAACATCATCGAGACCAGCCAGTACGACTACTACTGGGGGTGCGGCCGGGACACGCGCGGCCTGAACACCTACGGGAAGGTGCTGATGAACGTGCGTGCGCGGCTCCTCGAGGAGGCGTCCGCTTCCACCGAGTGACCACGCGGGCCGCGGCGTATACTCCATCGGCTGGGTCCACCGAGCCGATGAGCATGGCCAGCCGCAGCGACCTCTCCGCCGCGCTCGACGACTACCGCGGGTTGCGAAATCCGCCGGCCAGTTCCTCTCGGGACGGCGCACGCTCGCACTCGGCGCTGGTGAGCCGGTACTACGACATCGTGACGCCGTTCTACGAGTACGCCTGGGGCAACTCGTTCCACTTCTCGCCGCGGCGCGTCGGCGAGCGGCTCGCCGATGCCCACCGCCGTCACGAGGAGGGCGTGGCGCGGCTCCTGGACTTGCGGCCCGGCATGCGCGTCGTGGACGTGGGGTGCGGGGTCGGGGGCCCGCTCGTCACCATTGCCCGGGCCAGCGGCGCCACCGTCACCGGCCTGAACATCAACGCACGCCAGATCGCCATCGCCGAACGCCTGGTGCGCAAGGCGGGTCTCGAGGGGACGTGTCGCCTGGTGCTCGGGGACTTCACGGACGCCCCCTTCGACCCTGGGCAATTCGAAGCGGCGTACTCTTTCGAGGCGATCTGCCATACCGAGGATACGGACCTCGCGTTCCGCGAACTGTTCCGACTCCTGCGTCCAGGCGGGGAGATCGCGATCGTCGACTGGTGCCTGACAGGGCGCCTCGACGCCACCGACGCAACACATCGCGACGTGCGGGACCGGATCGAGATCGGCAACGCCACGCCAGACCTCCAGACCCTTGAGGAACAGTTGGCAGCCGTGCGCTCGGCCGGCTTCGAGGTCCTCTCGAGCACCGATCAGGCAGCGCAAAGCGATCCGCGAGCGCCATGGTACGGGCCGTTGCAGGGTCGCGACCGCTCCCTGTCCTCGCTCGCCCGTTCGCCCGCCGGACGTCGCTTCACCGCAGCCTTCACGCGCGCGCTGGAACGGTGCCGAATCCTGCCGAAGGGCTCCGCGGCGGCCGCGGAAATTCTGAACGTCGCCGCCGACGCCCTGGTGGAAGGCGGAGAACTCGGCATCTTCACGCCGAGTTTCCTGGTCCATGCGCGCAAGCCGGCGTAGGCGGCCCGCCGCGTTTCCGGTACAGGAAGTGCACGGTCAGGTTTTCGTCCACCACCCGTGCGGCGGCGGGGCCAACGGCGTCGAGCCGCCCCGCTACCCGGTGCCCGGCATTCCCGAGGCCGACGCGGGCACGTTCGTGTTCCGAGGGGCCCACGACGCGGGACGAGTACGGATGCACATCCTCGAGTTCGCGGAGAACTCCGTGGACCGGGCCCACTTCCAGCCCGTGCACGGACAGATGCGCATCCCCTGGACGCAGGTGCGCGTGCCCGGCGTGCGGATCGAACACGAAGCGGACTGGCGCGTGGACCGCACGGCCCCCTGGAACAGCAGGTGGACTTCCGCTGGTTCGCGGACCGGCGGCTGCCGCGCGTGCTCGTGTGGTACGTCGTCGGCAACTGGATCTCGCAATGGGCGCGCGACATCGAGATCTGGGAGAACAACATCTACCGGGAGCATCCGCGGCTGTGCCGCGACGACGGACCGGTGTTCCGGTTGCGGCAGTGGTATCGGCAGTTTCTGCCTGAGAGCGCCACGGCTGTCGAGACGCCGGAGGAACTCCGTCGCGCCGACGTAAAATAGAGCCATGGTCCAGAGCGGCTTCAAGTTCCGCAACCCCCAGGGCGTCCGGGCGATCAAGGACGGCATCAAGGCCGACCCGTCGGCGCGGCGGGCGTCGGGCCGGAAACCGCCCTGGCTGCGCGTGCGCCTGCCGGGCGGACCCCGCTTCGACGCCGTACGCCGCACGGTGCGCGAACACCGGCTGAGCACGGTCTGCGAGGAGTCGCACTGTCCGAACATCGGCGAGTGCTGGAGTCACGGCACCGCGACGCTGATGCTCATGGGGTCCGTCTGCACCCGGGCGTGCCGCTTCTGCGCGGTGGACACCGGCAATCCCCGGGGCTGGCTCGACCCCGACGAGCCGCGCCACGCCGCGGAGTCCGTGCGGCTCATGGGTCTGAAGTACGTCGTCCTGACGTCCGTCGACCGGGATGACCTGCCGGACGGCGGCGCTTCTCACTACGCGGCCTGCATCGAGGCGATCCGGCGCGTGAACCCGCGGACCGCGGTGGAAGCCCTGACGCCGGACTTCGCCGGGGACCTCGACGCCGTCGCGACCGTGGTCGACGCGGGCATCGAGGTGTTTGCGCAGAACCTCGAGACCGTGGAGCGCCTGACCCACCCTGTACGCGACCCCCGTGCCGGGTACGCCCAGACGCTTCGCGTGCTGCACCACGCGAAGCGGCACCGCACGGATGTCCTGACCAAGTCGAGCCTGATGCTGGGGCTCGGCGAGGCCGAAGAGGAGATTCGGGCCGCCATGGACGATCTCCGCGCGTCCGACGTTGACGTGCTCACGCTCGGCCATTACCTGCGCCCCACGCCGCATCACCTCCCGGTCGAGCGCTGGGTGCATCCCGACGAGTTCGCCCGCTACCGCGAGTGGGGCCTGGAACGCGGGTTCCTGGAAGTGGCGTCCGGGCCGCTCGTGCGTTCGAGCTACCGCGCGGACCGCATCCTCGAAGGCAACAACCTGGGCCTCATCCCGGCGCGGAACGTGGGATAGACGCAACGTGCTCGTCCAGGACTCCGGCCAGGCCGCCACGCCGATCCGGCTGGTCGCTCCCGACGCCGTCGACGCGTGGAGTTCCTCCCTGACGGACATCGCGCGTGCCTGGATCGAGCGCGCCGGCTTCGCCGGCCGCGCGGGACAGTCCGCGTGGCTCCCCGGCTCGACGGGCGAGCCGGAGGTGGTGGTCGTCGGAACCGGAGACGGCGCGGGCATCGCGACGTTGGGCGATCTCGCGCGGCAGCTCTCGGAGGGGGACTACCGGCTCCACACCGACCTGGCACCGGAACACCGCCGCCGCGTGCTGCTCGGCTGGGGGCTGGGCGCCTACCGCTTCGAGCGGTACCGCAAGGAAGACCGTGAACCGGCCCGGCTGCTGGTCCCGCCAGACGACGCGGTGGTACTCGACGAACTCGACGCTGTCCATTGGTGCCGCGATCTGGTGAACACGCCGGCAGGCGACATGTTGCCGCACGACCTCGAACGCGAAGCGCGCGCCTTCGCCGACGCGTGCGGGGCCGCCCTCGAGGTGACTACCGGCGAGGCCTTGCTCGAGCGGCGTCTGCGCGTCATCCACGCGGTCGGACGGGCCAGCGTCTCCGCCCCCCGGCTGATCGACCTGCAATGGGGCGATCCGGGGCATCCACGCGTCACGCTCATCGGCAAGGGCGTGTGTTTCGACAGCGGCGGGCTCGACCTCAAGACCGCCGCCGGCATGCGCCTGATGAAGAAGGACATGGGCGGCGCCGCGCACGTACTGGGGCTGGCCAAGCTCGTCGTGTCGCAACGGATGCCCATCTCTCTGCGCGTCCTCGTGCCCGCCGTCGAGAACGCCGTCGCCGGCAACGCCTATCGTCCGGGCGACGTGCTGCAGGCGTATGACGACACGACCATCGAGATCGACAACACGGACGCGGAGGGTCGGCTGATCCTCTGCGACGCAATCGGCCTCGCGCGTGGGGAGGACCCCGAACTGATCGTCGACTTCGCGACCCTGACCGGCGCCGCCCGGGTCGCCCTCGGTACGGAACTGCCCGCCATGTTCGCGACGGACGACGCGGTCGCGGACGGTATCGCGGCGGCCGGACGCCGCGCGGAGGATCCGGTGTGGCGCATGCCGCTGCACGCGCCCTACCGGAGGCTCCTCGACAGCAAGGTCGCCGACCTCGTCAACGCGCCCGAGACGCCCTTCGGAGGGGCGATCACGGCCGCCCTCTTCCTCGCCCACTTCGTCGGCGACATCCCTTGGGTGCACTTCGACGTCATGGCCTGGAACCAGCGTGCCCGCCCGGCTCATCCGGTGGGAGGAGAGGCCATGGGCCTCCGCGCGGTCTACCGGTACCTCGAGGCGCGCTACGGCACGGCGGGCGGAACCTGACGAAGCGCACCCGACTCGGCGCTATAATGCGCGCAATGCTCCGCACGACCCCCTGCATCTGTCCCGCGCCGCGTTGATCCCGCGGGCGCACGCCCGCCGTCCCAAGAACTCGAACCGGCCGGAACCGCATGGACCTCTACATTCACGACACCTACGCCGGCGCCAAGCGCCGCTTCGAGCCCCGCGTTCCCGGAGAGGTCGGCATCTACGTCTGCGGACCCACCGTCTACGACCTCGTCCACATCGGCAACGGCCTGCCCGCCGTCGCCTTCGACGTGTTCGTGCGGCTGCTCCGCGTGCTTTACGACAAGGTCACGTACGTGCGCAACATCACGGACGTCGAGGACAAGATCAACGCGGCGGCCCTGGCGAACGGCGAGCCGATCCAGGCGCTTGCCGACCGGTTCACGGCCCGCTACCTCGAGGACGTCGAGGCCCTCGGCGCGCTGCCGCCGGACGTCGAGCCCCGCGCGACGGAGCACATCGCCGAGATCGTCGCCATGATCGAGGCGCTGATCGCCCGCGGGCACGCCTACGAGGCCGATGGGCACGTGCTCTTCCACGTGCCGTCCGACCCGCACTACGGTTCGCTCTCGAAGCAGTCCCTCGAGGACATCCTCGAGGGGGCCCGGGTCGAGGTCGCCCCGTACAACCGCGACCCCAAGGAATTTGTGCTATTGAAGCCCTCGACCGTCGTGTTTCCTGGCTGGG
>VXNE01000699.1 GCA_009840715.1 Gammaproteobacteria bacterium | reverse complement strand
GCTTGTCGATGATGGCGAGGTCGAGGTCGTTGAGCTGCTTGGCGATGGCCCGCGCACGGACGACGCCGCCGACGTCGGGGGAAACGACGATCGGCCGGTCATAGCCGCGCCGCGCCACCTCCTCCACGAGCACGGGAGAGCCGTACACGTTGTCCACCGGGATCTTGAAGAAACCCTGTATCTGGTCGGCGTGCAGGTCCACCGTCAGCAGCCGGTCGATGCCGACGCCGCCGATCATGTCCGCGATCACCTTGGCGCTGATGGCCACCCGGGCGGAACGCGGCCGCCGGTCCTGGCGCGCATACCCGAGGTACGGAACCACGGCCGTGATGCGGTACGCGGAGGCGCGCCGCAGGGCGTCCGCCATGATGAACAGTTCCATCAGGTTGTCGTTCGTCGGTGCGCAGGTGGACTGGATGACGAAGACATCCTTGCCCCGGACGTTCTCGTCGACTTCCACGCTGACCTCGCCGTCGCTGAAGCGCCCCACGGTCGCGCGGCCCAGGTCCAGGCCGAGTTCGCAGACGACGCGGCGGGCGAGGTTCCGGTTGGAACTGCCCGTGAAGACGATCAAGTCCGACATGGTTCCTGAAGGAAAAACGCGATGTCCGAATTTGGCGGCGACCCACCGTGGATGGCTGGGGTGGCAGGATTCGAACCTGCGAATGCTGGGATCAAAACCCAGTGCCTTACCGCTTGGCCACACCCCAATGCTCTGGCAGTGGCCCTGCCGGAAGGCCGCGTATTGTCCCGTCGGGGTAGAAGGGTGTCAATTCTGCCCCGCCGGATGGCGCACGCCCGGCCGGGCGAAATGCCACTCACGGCAGAGGACCGTCACCCTGCGCGCTCCCCGCGACGCGACCAGCCGCCCGGGAACACGGCGGCCCGCGATGTCCCGGAAGCCCGACAGCGCCACGTGCCAGCCCAGTTGCGAGAAGGAACCCTCGCCCAGCGACTCGGCCGGCCAGTCGGGCGCCGGCCGCCCCAGGATCCAGTTCGACAGCAACTCCACCGGGGCCGCAAGGCCGAACTCCCGGCGCACCAGCGCCCGCGCGGCCTCGCCGTCCAGGCGCGCGCCGTCGGCCGTGTGTACCGTCAACGCCGACCCTTCGCCCACCACCCGCGTGCGGCCCTGGCCGAGCGGCCCCCAGAGATCGATCTCGACACCGTCGGCGTATTGCCGCCAGACGTAGTTCGCGGTGACCGCGCCCTCTTCGGCGACCACGGCGATCCGGCCCGACAGGCGAAACTCGAGACCGGTTTCCCCGGGCGTCGGTCGGGACACGCAGCCGCCGACGGCGAGGCCCGCCGCACAGGCCACGAGCAATACGGAGACGACCCCGCCCAAGGCTACGGGGGATCGCGGAAATGCGGGCGATGGCGGGTCAAACACGTCGGGCGTCACACAACGTTCTGATATTATTGCGCTCCATCGCCCGCCGGGCGACACCATCCTTCGAGTCCATGCCCTTACTGGCTTACGGCGTCAGTTTTCGCACGGCCGCCATCGACATCCGGGAACGTCTCGCGTTCCCGCCCGACGAGTTGGGCGAGGCGCTTGCGGAGTTGCGGCAGGATCTCGACGGCGTGTCCGAAGCGGCGATCCTCTCGACCTGCAACCGGACCGAAATCTACTGTGCCCTCGAAGCTCGCGACGAGGCGCCGGTGGCGGATTGGGTCGCGGGCCACCGCGCGATCGGCAAGCGCGATCTCGAGGACACGGCGTACGTGCTCTGGGACGAGGACGCCGCCCGCCACCTGATGCGGGTGGCGTCCGGCCTCGACTCCCAGGTCCTTGGGGAACCGCAGATCATGGGCCAGGTGAAGGCCGCATACGATATCGCCCGGGGGACCGGCACGCTGGGACCGGAGCTGACCCTCCTCTCGCAGGGCGCGCTGTACGCAGCGAAGCGCGTGCGCACCGATACGGCCATCGGCAAGAACCCCGTTTCCATCGCCTACGTCGCCGTCACGATGGCCCGGCAGGTCATCGACCTGGGCGCCGCGAAGGCGCTCCTGATCGGCGCCGGAGAGACCATCGAACTCGTTGCCCGTCACCTCGCGCGCGCCGGCGTGCGCGAGATCGGGATCGCCAACCGAACGCTCGCGCGCGCCGAGGAGTTGGCCCAAGAGATGGGCGCCCACGCCATGGGGCTGAGTGAACTGCGCCGGCGGCTTGCGGACTATGACCTGGTGATCAGTTCGACGGACGCCGCCGAGCACATCGTCAGCGCGTCCATGGTGGAACGCGCCATGCTCGGGCGCACGCGGCCCCTGTTCCTGGTGGACATCGCCGTGCCACGGGACATCGAGCCCGCGGCGGGGGATATCGACGGGGTCTTCCTGCACTCCGTCGACGACCTGGCCCTGATCGTCGAGGAGAACGCCACCGCCCGGCGTCACGCCGCACTACAGGCGGAAACGCTCATCGACAAGGGGGTCGCGCACTATGAGCGGGCGCGCGTGCTGCGGGACAACCGCGGTCTCGTGCAGCAGTTCCGGCGACGCGCCGACGGCATCCGCCAGGAAGCCCTGGACCGCGCGCGCCAGCGGCTCGACAACGGCCAGGATTCTGCAGAGGTGATGGAGCGCCTCGCCCACGAGTTGACCAACAAGCTCATCCACGACCCCACCGTCGCCATCCGTGACGCGAGCGTCGACCAGCGCGCGGATTTCCTCGAATCGCTGCGGGCGCTCTACGGACTGGAGTAACCCGTGCTGCCCGCCTCGGTGCTCGGCAAGCTCGACGACCTGGGCCAGCGCCACGAGGAGCTGTCGATGCTCCTCTCCGACCCGGAAGTGGTGGCGGACCGGACGCGCTACGCGAGCCTCATGAAGGAGTTCTCGGAACTCGTGCCCGTCATGAACGCCTACGCGGACCTGAAGCGCAGGACGGCGGACCTCGCGGCCGCCGAGGAACTGCTCGACGACGACGACACCGAGCTGCGCGCCATCGCCCGCACGGACGCCGAGGAACTGCGCCCGGCGGTCGAGCAGGCGGAGACGGAACTGACCCGGTTCCTGATTCCCAGGGACTCCGACGACCGGAACAATGCGTTTCTCGAGATCCGTGCCGGCACGGGTGGCGACGAGGCGGCCCTGTTCGCCGGCGACCTGTTCCGGATGTACGGACGCTATGCCGAACAGCGGGGATGGCGCCTGGAACCCTTGAGCGAGCGCCCCGGAGAGCACGGCGGCTACAAGGAGGTCATCGCGCGCGTCGTCGGCAGGAACGTGTTTCGCCACCTCAAGTTCGAGTCCGGGGCGCACCGGGTACAGCGCGTCCCGCAGACGGAGTCGCAGGGACGTATCCACACCTCCGCCTGCACCGTGGCCGTGCTCCCCGAACAGGCCGACATCGAGTCCGTCGAGATCGACCCGAAGGACCTGCGGGTCGACACCTTCCGCGCCTCCGGCGCCGGCGGGCAGCACGTCAACAAGACGGACTCCGCGGTACGACTGACGCACCTGCCGACCGGCATCGTCGTCGAATGCCAGGACGAACGCTCCCAGCACAAGAACCGGGCGCGCGCGCTCGCCCATCTGCAGGCGAAGCTGCTCGACCAGGCCCGCGCCGAGCGCCAGGCGGAGCGGGACGCCACCCGGCGCGACCTCGTGGGCTCCGGCGACCGGTCCGAACGCATCCGCACCTACAACTTCTCGGAACGGCGCGTGACCGATCACCGCATCAACCTGGTGCTCTACCGGCTCGACGAGATCCTCGACGGTGACCTCGACGTGCTCGTGGACCCGCTCTCACAGGAACACCAGGCCGACCAGCTCGCCGCGCTGGCGGAGGGAGGCGCATGACTCCGCCGGCAACGGCGGGCTCGTCCGACGTCCACCCGGGAACGCTGGGCGCCGCTCTCGACACCGCACGCGGCGCGCTGGACCGCCTGGACGCGGAAGTCCTGACCGCCCACGCGGTCGGGTGTTCGCGGGGGACGCTGTACGCCTTTCCCGAACGCCCGGTGTCCGCCAAGCAGGCCCGGCGCCTGACCGGTCTGGTCCGCAGGCGGCAGCGTGGCGAGCCCCTGGCCTACATCGTGGGCTGGCGCGAGTTCTGGAGCCTGACGCTGCGGGTGGATGCCCGCGTCCTTGTCCCGCGACCCGAGACGGAATGCCTCGTCGAGGCTGCCCTCACGCGTGTCGCGGACCACGCGACGGTCCTCGATCTCGGGACGGGGTCCGGGGCCATCGCCCTCGCGGTGGCTGCGTCTCGTCCGCACGCCCGGGTCGTGGGCGTGGACCGCGATGCCGGCTGCATCCGCGTCGCGCGGGAAAACGCGGCGCGACTGGGGCTGACCGCGGCCTTCCGGCACTCCGACTGGTTCTCGGCCTTCCGGCGGAACGAGCGCTTCGATGTGGTCGTCGCGAATCCGCCCTACGTCCCGGACGCTGACCCCCACCTGATGGGGGACGGACTGCGGTTCGAGCCGCGCGACGCCCTCGTCGCGGGTGCGGACGGCCTCGCCGCGCTACGTCGCATTGTGCCGGCAGCGCCGAAACACCTCGTCCGCGGCGGCTGGCTGTGCGTCGAGCACGGTCACGACCAGCAGGCGCCGGTACGGGAGCTGTTCCTCGCGCATGGCTTCGAGGATGTCGAGACGATGCCGGACCTGGCGGGAAGCCCTCGGGTCACTTGCGGGCGTATGCCCCATACCCATTCCGCCATGCCGTACCGGGAAACAAGGCTGCCGCCGTGAACGATTCCGACCTGCTGCGCTACAGCCGCCAGATCATGCTGCCGGACTTCGACGTGGCCGGGCAGGAGCGGCTGCTCGCGTCTCACGTCCTGATCGTCGGGATCGGCGGTCTCGGATCCCCGGCGGCGATGTACCTCGCAGCCAGCGGCATCGGCCGGCTCACCCTGGCGGACGACGACGTCGTCGACCTCTCCAACCTGCAACGCCAGATCGCCCATGGCGAGGCTACCGTGGGCCGGTCGAAGGTCCAGTCGGCCGCGGAGCGCGTCGCGGCGTTGAACTCCACCGTGGCGGTGTGTCCGGTCGAGCGTCGGCTCGAGGGCAATTCGCTCACCGCCGCGGTGGAGGAGGCCGACCTGGTGCTCGACGCCACCGACAACATGGCCACGCGGGTCGCCATCAACGAGGCGTGCGTGGCGACCCGGACCCCCCTCGTGTCCGGAGCCGCCATCCGCATGGAAGGACAGGTGGCGGTGTTCGACTCCCGGAACGCGGAGTCCCCGTGCTACCGGTGCCTCTACGACGACGTCGGCGACGAGGCCCTGAACTGCGCCGAGAACGGCGTCATCGCCCCCCTGGTGGGCATCGTGGGGACAGTCCAGGCCATGGAGGCCGTCAAGCTGATCGCCGGTGTCGGCGAGCCGCTCGTCGGCCACGTGCTGTACCTGGATGCCAAGCGGATGGAGTGGCGCAAGTTCAGGCTGCCGAGAAACCCGCGCTGTCCGACGTGCGGCACCCGCGGCTGATCCGGTCGAAGCCGAACGACCGCGCCAGGTCACCCGCCAGTCGCTCCCGGACCACGTCCATGTCCGCCGGGCCGCCCCGGTCGGCGACCTGCGTGACGGCGATGCCGCGCAGGCCGCACGGGTCGATGCGCCCGAACGGCTCGAGGTCCATCGCCACGTTGAGCGCAAGGCCATGATAGGACCGGCCGCGCCGGATGCGCAGGCCCAGGGCGCCGATCTTGGCGCCGTGGACATACACGCCGCGAGCGTCCGGACGGGCTTCGGCCTCGATACCGAACGCCGCGAGCGTCGCGATCATGGCGTCTTCGATCCCCGCCACCAGGCCGCGGACACCGAGCCCCAGGCGGCGCACGTCGAACAGGACGTAGGCGACGACCTGACCGGGACCGTGGTAGGTGACCTGTCCGCCCCGATCCGTCCGGATCACGGGGATGGTGCCGGGGGTCAGCACATGCTCTTCCCTGCCGGCCTGCCCCTGGGTGAAGACCGGATCGTGTTCGGTGAGCCACAGTTCGTCGCCGGTCCGGCCGTCGCGGGCGTTCGTGAAAGTACGCATGGCCGCGTACGTGGTGGCGTAGTCGGTTCGGCCGAGGTCCCGGAGCACGAGCGTGCGAAGACACCCGGCCGGAGTCCTCACGTCACGAGTTCCCGGAAGAAGATCGCGATGCCCTCGAAGAAGCGGGAGAAGAAACCGGCTTCGGCTACCGCTTCCCGGGCCACCAGCGGCGTCCTCACCACCAACCGGTCGTCGAGGCTGACGCGCAGTTCTCCCAGTTCCTGGCCGACCGTCACCGGCGCCTCGATCGCGCGGGGGAGATCGAGCGTCGCCTCGAGATCGTCGTAGCGCCCCCGCGGAATCGTGACGACGACCGACTCGGGGACGCCCATCGCCACCGTGTCGGACTCCCCGTACCAGACCTCCGCAACCTTGAGGGGCGTACCCGGATCGTACAGCTCGCGGGTCTCGAAGTAGCGGAAGCCGTACGCCAGGAGCTTCTGGCTCTCCCGCATGCGGATGCCGACGCTGTCGGCGCCCAACAACACCCAGATCCCC
>VXNE01000615.1 GCA_009840715.1 Gammaproteobacteria bacterium | reverse complement strand
CGCCGGAAGTAGGGAAGGCAGTTGCGGTAGTTCCAGCCGGCCGCGCCGAGCCATTCCCAGGCGTCGAAGTCGCGCGCGTGCCCGCGCACGTACACCATGCCGTTGATGGACGAGGAGCCGCCGAGCACCTTGCCCCGCGGGCAGTCGAGGCGCCGCCCCGAAAGACCGGGCTCCGGTTCGGACACGAAGCCCCAGTTGCAGCGGCGGAGGTTCATCGCCTGCGAGAAGGCCGCCGGCATGCGGATGAAGAGGCTGTTGTCGCGTCCGCCGGCTTCCACGAGCAGTACCCGGTGTTCGGGAACGGCCGACAGCCGGTTCGCCAGGACGCAGCCCGCCGAACCGGCGCCTACGACGATGTAGTCGTAGCGGAGACGTTGCATGGAATGCACCGTACGGTCTTGAAGGCCGTTACGAACCCAGGTGCTCCCGCAGGAACTCGCGCTGTGCGCGCAACATCTCTTCGGCGCCCTCGGAGCACCACACGAGGTGGCTGCCCCGCTCCAGTGTGTGCAACCTTGAGTTCGGGATCCGGCGGTGCGCGGTCTCCGCATGCTCGTAGTCGACATCGCCGTCCCGGCGTCCGTGGCAGATCAGCGTCGGGCACCGGATCTTCTCGAGGGGCAACGGCCCCTCGATGCGCGCGAACTGTTCCAGGTCGTTCTCGAGCCCGGCCCGGCGGGCGCCGTAGGGCGCGAGGGTCTGCTGGAGCGCCCGCGCGAATTCGAACTGCACCGGGTCGTTCAGGATCCGCTGCGCCTCGGCCTCCTTTCCCGCCGCGTCGAATGTGCTCGACTGGGCGAGGAGCTGCTTCAGCGTCGCCCTGGGAAAGCGGTCGAAGAACCACCCCTGCAACCGCGAGCCCGTGTCGGAGAAGATCATCGCCCGCGCCCAGGCCGGCACGTGGACCGGGTAGACCGTCGTCACGGCGCAGGTGAGAAGCACCGCGACGACCCGGTCGGGGTGCCGCCCCGCGAAGTGGATGGACGGCGGTCCGCCCGCGGAGGCCCCGTAGACCGCGACGCGGTCAATCCCGAGCGTATCGAGCAGGGCCGCCAGGGCGTCGGCCTGCTCCTCGAAGGTCCGGCCGGTGGCGAGGGGCGTGCGCAGGTAGCCGGGGCGCGAGACGGAGATCGTCCCGAAGTCGCCGAAGGCCGCGGCGACGAGCTTGCCCTGGTCGTAGCCGCCCGGCCCTCCGTGCACGCACAGTACGAACCGGCCCTCACCTTCCTTGCGGTACTCCATCGGACCCCGGGCCGTCTCGGCGACCTCGGAGCCCCGGTCCAGGTCCCGAACCAGGCCCTCGCGCCACTTCCGTGTTCCGAACATCGGCGTGGCGTGGCCTAGCCCAACGACGCCGCGAACGCCTGCATGTCGCGGATCGTCGCCCGATAGACGTGCGGCAGCTCCACCAGGTTGTCGGTGTCGCCCCCGTGGTGCGTGCCGTTCACGGTACGGCTCGCGGTGCGCACGCCGGCGGCCATGAGACGGCGAGCGTAGATCAGTCCCTCGTCCCGCAGCGGATCGAGTTCGTTGACCGAAACCGTGTGCGGCGGGAGCCCCACGAGATCCTCCACCGCCGCCTGGTACGGCCAGGCGAGGGGATCGTGCACGTGCTCCCCACTGGGGTCATACACCTTGACGAGCGCCTGGCACATCGCGGGGTCGAGCTGGTAGCCGCCGTTCTCGCGCCACGAGACGAGTTCCTGGGGCGCCGGGTCGTACGCGCCCGCGATGTACGGGCAGCAGGAGTAGACGCCCGCGATCTCGTCGATCCAGCCTTCCCGCTTCGCCTTCAATGCGACGGCGAGACACAGGTTGCCTCCGCCTGACTCGCCCGAAACCACGATATGGGAGATGCCGAGCGCATCCCGGTTGCGGTACGTCCACCGCGTGCCGGTGGCGCAGTCGTTGAGCCCGGCCGGAAAGGGATGGTCGCCCAGCTTGCCCGCGCCGTTGCGGAACTCGACGCCGACCACGCAGAGCCCGGTCGCGGCAAGTTCGTCCCGCCAACGCACGTACTGGGGGTCCGCGGCCGCACACATCACCATGCCGCCGCCGTGGGTGTGCAGGATGCCCGGCAACACGCCGTCCCGGTCGTCCCGGTCGACGGGCTCATGGATGAAGAGCGCGATGTCGTTGCCATCGACGCCTTCGATCATCTCCGTGCGCCGGCGGACGCCCGGGACCGCGGGCAGGGCGCCGAAGATCTCCGGGTATATCTGGTCGACCTCCGCCTCCATCGCGGCCGCGTAGGCGACGACCTCTTCGTACGAGGAGTCGGGACCGACAGCCGGTGGCGCGTCCAGCGCCTCGTCCATTCCCGCGACGGCCGGCAGCAGGGCCGGATCCAGGCGCGGATCCGTGGCGAGGGTGAGGTCGGGATTGCCCAGCTTGCCGGGCAGGTGAGGCGAGGTGCTCCCCGTCATCCCGATGTCCGCAGCAGGCCCACCCCCGTCGCACCGCACAGCAGCGGGAGTCCCGCGTCGACGATCAGCCAGACCATGGACGCCGTCTCCGGACCCGCCGCCGTGTACCCCGGAGTCAGCAGGTTGAACCAGCTCCACAGCAGCAGGATGCCGATAAACAGGAAACCGAAGAACAGCGCGTTGGCCACCAGGAAGGCGCGGGTCACCGGTGCGTCGTCGCCCTCCTCGTCCACGCGCCGCTTGCGCTGCCATGCCACCACCGTGCCGAGCGCCACGGCCACGACCATGATCGGGTCGAGCACCTCCCAGAAGGGGCTGTAAGGCTGGCCTTCGGCCGAGACGTGATAGAGCGGTTCGACGACCGTGTGGACGGCGACGACCACGGCCACCGCGAGCAGGAAGACGCCACCGATACGTGATGCCATGGTAGTGGGCTCCGGTCCTTTGGGCCGAATAAACCACGATGGCGCCGCGTTCCGCAAATGGCGACGCCGGCGGCCCTATGCCATTCCAGCCCCCACGCGCCTGCGCAATCGCCACCACCATGGAAACCGGTAGCGCCGCAGTCCGCCGATGCCCCGGATCGGCGGGCTCAACCGGCCGGCGCCCAGCCAGAGCCGGAATCGCAGGTCCCGCAACGCCGGCGGACGGTAGTCGGCGACCCGGTCCACCCGGAGCTTCACGGAGTAATGCAGTACGGGCAGCCCAACGTCGGCATCGCCGTTCGCCCGCACTTCGACCTGCCTCGGGTCGCGGGGGAACAGCGTCGTCCCCGAGCCGGGGTCGGCGTGGAGGGCCGCGTCGAACCTCGGCTCGAGCGCAACGTCGTCCGCGGCGATCTCGACACCGCCGTCCCCGCGCAACCGATCCGCAGGGACCTCGGAGGACAGTGCGAGGTCGTCACCGAGCGCTCGCCGGCAAGCCGCGATCATGAACTCCAGGGCGAGATCCGACAGACCGTCGATCCAGTAGCCGCCGCCGACATCGCTGTGCGCCCCGGCGAACCAGACCTCCGATACGCGATCCCGATCTTCGGGCCCCACCTGGAACAGTGTCGGCGCGAACGCGGTCCGGTCCTCGTCGATGGCGAGGACGTGCACGGCGCTCAAGACGCGCTCGTGCGGGCGGCCGGCTTCCATCTCGACCTCGCCGCCCCGCAGGCCGCCCATTGCGGCGACCGTATCGAACACGCCGAGAAAAGCGACGTCGCGCTCGCTGTCCGACTCCAGGAGCTGCGTTGCGAACTTGCGCGCGAGGGCCGCGCCGCGACTGAAGCCCAGGAGGACCAGGCGATCTCCGGGCTCGTACACTGCCGCAAGGTCCGCCGCGGCCTCGTCGAGAATCTGCTGCGCGTCGCTGAACGTGGGCGCTAGGGCCAGGTTGACCACGCGCCGCCCGGCAGAGTACAGCCGGCCAAGGAGCGGCACGGTCGTACCGTCCTGACGCGTGCCGATACCGTTGTAGTAGAAGGCCGTCTGCCGCCCGCCCCCGGGAGTCTCCCTCGGCGGCTGCGGGTCGATCCCGCCGCCGAGCAGCAGGTGCAGCTTCAGGATGTTGCTGATGCTCTCGTCCTGCCGGAAGCCCTCGGCGTCCGCCGGCTCCTTGCCGGTGCCGTCGAAGCTGAAGACGAGCGTGTTGCCGACGCGTGCCATGGGCGAGAACAAAGACTCGGTTGCCGGTTTTCGAAGCGACATGCTAGCTTGCCGGGGTCCATCGCTGTGTATTGCGCCTTGGCCGTTCTCCCGCCCTCCGCGCCGTTGCCCCACCGCCGCGACTGGACGCGGCGACACCTCCTCCACGGGGCCGCCGGCGCTGCGGCAACAGCGATGCTCGGGCCCTTCGCGCGGGGCCAGGGAGCAACGGCAGGGTCGATCCCGGGCAAGCCCGACCTGCGCGTGCTAAGCGAGCGTCCGCTCAACGCGGAGACCCCGGCCCACCTGCTCGACGACGCCGTCACGCCGGCCGCACGCATGTTCGTTCGCAACAACGGCATGCCGCCCGACACCCGCGGCATCGACCGGCTGGAGTGGACGCTCGAGCTGGCCGGCGAATCCTGCGTCCGGCCCACGCGCCTGACCTTGCGGCAACTCCAGGAGCGCTTCGAGCATCAGACCCTCCAGCTGCAGCTCGAGTGCGGCGGCAACGGCCGATCCGAGTTCTCTCCATCGGTGCCCGGCAACCCCTGGACGACGGGCGCCGTCGCCTGTCCGCGCTGGACCGGGGTTCGCCTGCGCGACGTCCTCGACTACTGCGGGGTCGCCGACGACGCTGTCTACGTCGCCTACGAATCCGCCGACACGCACCTCTCGGGAGACCCGGAGCGACAACCCATCTCCCGCGGAGTGCCCGTCGCCAAGGCGCTCGAACCCGAGTCGCTGGTCGCGTGGGCCATGAACGGCGCACCGCTCGAGCCGCTGCACGGCTTCCCGCTGCGGCTCGTCATCGGGGGCTGGTCCGGGTCCGTGAGCGGGAAATGGCTCACGCGCATCCTCGTGCGCGACCGCGTGCACGACGGCGCGAAGATGGGCGGACAGTCCTACCGCGTGCCGTGCAGCCCCGTCGCGCCGGGCGCGACGGTCTCCGACGGCAACATGTGCATCATCGGGTCCATGCTCGTGAAGTCGCTCATCACGTTTCCCGAGTCGGGCGCCTGCCGGACGTTCGGAGAGGCGATCCTGGTGCGCGGTCACGCCTGGGCCGGCGACCTCGGGGTCCGCGACGTGTTTACCTCCATCGACTACGGCGCGACGTGGCAGCACACGGTCCTGCGGCCGCCCGCGAACCGCCTGGCGTGGCAGCAGTGGTCCACCTGGGTGGCGCCGCCGGAGCCCGGCTATTACGAGGTCTGGGCCCGGGCGGTGGACGACAACGGCGTCTCGCAGCCCGTCGTGATGCCAGCCTGGAACCCGCGCGGCTACCTCAACAACGCCTGCCACCGCATTGCGCTGTCCGTGACATGAGCGGACTCTTCCGATACGCGGTTGTACTCGCATGCGCCTACGTATGTGCGGTGGACGCCGCCGAAGTGGACCGCGAGTCCGAAGCCCGCATCCTCTCCGACCTGGCCGAGCACCATGCGCCCGAGACGGCCCCGCACCGGCGGGCGCCGCTGCCACCGAGGCTCCTGCCGACCCTCCGCCCGTATGCCGCCGCCGACCGCTCGCCGGGTCCCGACCGCGCCGCCGAAACGCTCCGTATCGGACGCTGCGACGCTGTCGACCCGCCGCCCCGCCTGTAAAACGTCAAGCGTCCAGCGCCGCGAACACGTCCATCGTCGTGCGCATGCCCTCGACGGCCCGCGGGAAGCCGATGTACAGGCACAGGTGGGTCATCATCTCGGTGATCTCTTCCCGCGTGAGTCCATGGTTCAGGCCCGCGCGCACGTGAAAGGTCAGTTCCGCGTTCTGGGCGAGTGCGGCCAGAATCGCGATCACCACCAGCGACCGGTCGCGGCGCGACAGCTCCGGCCGGGACCAGATCTCCCCGAACGCCCACTTCATGGCCCAGTCGCCCACCCCGCCGACGTAACCCCGCATCGCCTCGAGGTCGGCTTTCGGGTCCGGGTTCGCCCGCCCGGCGGTGAGCGAGGCGCGAACGTCGGCGGCCCGCTCGAGACGCTCGGCATCCGACAGGTGGTCCGCCGGCGCACGGCCTTCGATCCGCTCCACGCCTTCGGCCTCGCGGAACGCCGCATCCATGCGCCGGTTGGCGGCCATGGCCGCGGGGAAGCCGACGTACGCGGCGATGTGCAGGTTGATCTCCTCGATCTCGGTCCGGCTCAGGCCATGGCGCAGCCCGACCCGCGTGTGCAGCTCGAGTTCCTCGTCCCGCCCCTGCGTGGCCAGCACCGCGATGATCATCAGGCTGCGGTCGCGCCGGTCGAGCACGGGGCGATCCCACATCTCGCCTACGGTGGCGAATGCGAACGTACCGAGGGCGCCCAGGCGGCGTTCCATGGACTCGAGCACGCGTGCCGGCTCCGCATCCGGCACGAAACGCGAGAAGGTCGCGAACGCCTGCTCGAGCCGGTCTTCCCAACTTGCGTCGTTCCCCATCAGGTCCTCCCACCCGAATCCACGGCAACGATGACATCGTACTCCGTGAC
>VXNE01000218.1 GCA_009840715.1 Gammaproteobacteria bacterium | reverse complement strand
ACACCGACCCTGCATGGACCAATCGCCGCCGGTCGCTTCGCTCCCGTCGCCGTTTGTTCCGTGCAGGGGCATGCTGACCTTTGACGGCCGCTTCATCGAAGCCGCCGGCAGCGCGGCCATCCCCGTGATCGAGCCCTGACCCTGTCTACCCGGTCAGCGCATCGATCACTTCCCCGACCACCTCATCCGCCAACGCCCGCATCTCGTCGTCCGTGCGGTCCTGGATGGGGTGACGCACGAAACAGCAGCGCGCGTCGTCCATGCCGAGGGCATGTGCCTGTGTCCCCGCGGCCTCGCGGAACTCGCTGGAGGCGATCGAAACCGCCGGGACGCCCTGAATCTCGAACCATACCGTGTCATGCAAACTGCACGTGGTACAGGAGCCTCAGTCGGCCAGCGCTTCGACGACGAAATCGTTTCGTTCCCGAATGTCCTGGCGCAGGTCCGTCGGCGCCGGCTTCGTGAACGTGGGCTTCGCGTAGCGGTTGACCTCGATGCCGGGCAGTTCCTCGCGGAGCCGCGCCTCGAGCCGGTCGAGCAGCACGTTGCCGCGCGGCTTCGAGATGTCGAGCAGGGCCACCGAGCCCGTGACCGCCTCGGGGCGCGGGCTGATCGAACGGGCGATGGGCACCCGTTCGTCGGTGGGGTCGAGAATGGTCGTCATGCGCCTTCCTCCTTTGTGATCCCGCGCCTCATCCGGCGCGGATTTGGTGAATCGTCGGTCGTTTCGCCGCGTCAGTCCTCGATCTTGCGGGATACGGGCATCGAACCCATCGGGCCGCTGGCCCAGCCGTGGAAGAGCCCCGAGAATTTCCCGGCCTCGGAGCCCGCCACCACGAGGTGGATGTTGTCCTTCGATGCGAACTTCGGCGCCATCCGCTCGAGCTGTTCGTCGGACATCGCCTGGGCGCGCTGCGGATCCAGACCCGTCCCCGACACCTCGTCCGCCACGAGGTCCCGGAGACGTTTCGCGGTCACGTCCTGGATGCGCGTGCGGACATCGTCCTTCGAGTAGCCGTCGACCTTCAGCGTGTCGACGTGCTCCGGGCAGACCACCAGGATGCAGTCCCCCATGTGGTGCGCCCGCGGATGGTGCGCGCCCTCCATGACGAGCCCGAAGGAACCCGCGAGCTGGCTGGCGTTGCGCGAGTTCTGGTCGACGATCAGGCTCGGGCCGCTCGTCATGGCGAACACGGTGACGACGGAGTCCTCCCGATCGAAACCCCGCTCCACGTGGAGCGGCGGCCACTCGCTGCGTTCCTCCCACTCCGGGAAGCACATCGTGTACTTCATGGGGTTGCCGAGCGTGGAGCGTTCCGTGCCGCCGGGGCGGGCGCCGCCGACGTTGCGCACCGTGAGGCGCAGGGCGCGCCCGATCGCGGAGTTGGCGCGGTCGCCCTGGCCGAGGACGCCCAGCCGCATGTTCATGCCCAGGCGATGCCGAATCGGTCCGTTGACGATCATGACGGGCGAGGCGCCCATCGTGGTCGCCATCACGCCGTGGATGTTGAACTCGTCGGTGCACACGGCCTCGAGCGCCGCGATCACGACGGGCAGGTGTTCGGGCCTGCAGCCGGCCAGCACGGCGTTCACCGCGATCTTCTCGACCGTGGCCGGCGCCATATTGGGCGGGATGGTCGCCACGACCTCCTGCGGATCGCGCCGGGTCCCCCCGAGCATCCGCAGCACGCGCTCCGGCGTCGGCGGTACGACGGGCAGGCCGTCCGTGAACCCCTGGTCGAACAGGAACTCGTGGACATCGTCTGCCGGCGCGGTCTCGATGCGCCTTGCGCGCAGGGGACTGTTCTCGGCCTCCGCCCGCAGGCGTTCTCCGATGACGGGGTCCTGTGTCAGCGAACCGCAGCCTGGACGCCAGTCGGGCAGGGCGTCCCAGTCCACCGCGAGCCCCGGCGCGTGGCGCTCGAAGAACGCGCGCCACTCGCCCTTGTCGAAACCTACCAGGCGGTCCGCCTCCGAGCCGTCCTCGTCGGCCGCGATCACGAGCGGCACGGTGTCGACGTCGTAGGCGAACGAGACCTTGAGCGCCGAGTCGTCGAGTACCGGGGCGGTCAGGTCATGCCGGTCGATGAGAGTGGCGTTCCCATCGGAAGTCTGGCCGGGGACGAGTACGTCCAGGGCGGTCTCCCGGTGCAGTGCCTCGATGAGCGGCATCACGAGGTTGCAGGTCGGACAGTCCTCCTTCGCGAAGCAGAGGACGGACTTCGCCGCCGACGGGAAGGCGCGGTCGACGCCGCGCTGGTCGCGCAGCGAGAACGGCGGCAGCAGTTCCGGCATCAGTGTATTTCCGCCGCGTCGCCCCAGGCCTGGCGCAGGCGTTCCATGTCGAAACCGGGCTCCTGGGACGCCTGGATGATCACCGCCTCGCGGCGCGCGATCGCCGCGGCGGCGCCCGGCACGTCCTCGGCCACCTCGTGGGGAATCACCACGGCGCCGTGCTGGTCCGCGTGCACGAGATCGCCGTCCTTGACCCGCATGCCGGCCACGGTGACGGGCGTGCCGAAGCCGACCGGATGGACGAACGCGTGCGACGGGCCGACGCGGTCGGCGAGCATCTGGAATCCCTCCGCCACGTCCGGCAGGTCGCGCACGCTGCCGTCGGTGATGAGCCCGATGCAGCCGAGCCCGCTGTGGATGTTGCTGTTCACCTCGCCCCAGTACGACCCGTAGCCGCGCGACTCGCCGTCGAGGTCCTGGATGACCATGACGCTCGGCTTCGGCCCGTCGTCGACGTAGGAGTAGTAGCCGTCCCGCATGGCCCGCGCCTCGGCCCCCGCGAGGTCGGACGGGTGCATCGCGCGGATGGTGGCCGTCCGGGCGTACCCTACGGTCGAGCCGAGTTCCGGGCGCGTGCAGACCAAAGGATCGACCGTGTACCCGTAGCCGCGGCGCTTGGGCGCGACGACTTCGAGGGCGTTGCACACGGTGGGCGTGTCCAGTGCCCGCAGGGCTTCGAGCAGGGTCTCGTCGGGGACGGTCATGGGCGCATCCGGTCCGGGGAGGTAAGGCCCGATATGGTAGTCTGCCGCGCATCCCGATGGAACGACGCACACCGGTGCATTCCTCCCTGAACTTCGGTCTGGGCGAGACGCTCGACCTGCTCCGCGACACCGTGCACGACTTCGCCCGCGACGAGATCGCGCCGCGCGCGCAGGCGATCGACGAGGACAACGCATTCCCGCGCGACCTGTGGCCGCGCCTCGGCGAACTGGGCCTCCTCGGTATCACGGCCGGCGCGGAGTATGGCGGTGCGGGCATGGGCTATCTCGCCCACTGCATCGCCATGGAGGAAATCTCGCGTGCGTCCGCCTCGGTGGGGCTTTCGTACGGCGCCCACTCGAACCTCTGCGTCAACCAGATCGAGCGTCACGGCACGCCGGAGCAGAAGGCGCGCTACCTGCCGGCGCTTGTCAGCGGCGAGCACGTGGGCGCCCTGGCGATGAGCGAGGCGGGCGCGGGCTCGGACGTCGTGTCCATGCGCCTCGCCGCCCGCCGCGAGGGCGACGTCTACGTGCTGAACGGCGCCAAGATGTGGATCACCAACGGTCCGGATGCCGACACCTACGTCATCTACGCCAAGACCCGTCCGGACGCGGGTCCCCACGGCATCACCGCGTTCATCGTCGAACGCGACACGCCGGGCTTCTCTCGCTCGCCGAAGCTCGACAAGCTCGGCATGCGGGGCTCCGGCACCTGCGAACTGGTTTTCGAGGAGGCCGAAGTCCCCGCCGGCAACGTGCTGGGCGCGGAGGACCGGGGCGTGGGCGTGCTGATGAGCGGGCTTGACTACGAGCGGGTCGTGCTCGCGGGCGGCCCGCTCGGCATCATGCAGGCGTGCCTGGACAACGTCGTCCCCTACGCCCGCGACCGCGTGCAGTTCGGCGAGCCCATCGGGACGTTCCAGCTCGTGCAGGGCAAGCTCGCCGACATGTACACGCGCACCAACGCCTGCCGCGCGTACCTGTACGCGGTGGCGGCGGCCTGCGACCGCGGCGAGACGACGCGCAAGGACGCCGCGGGGGCGATCCTGCACTGCTCGGAGACCGCGACGGCGCTCGCCCTCGACGCCATCCAGATCCTGGGCGGTAACGGCTACATCCGCGAGTACCCGACGGAACGGCTGCTGCGCGACGCCAAGCTCTACGAGATCGGTGCGGGCACGTCGGAGATCCGCCGTTGGCTGATCGGTCGGGAGATCTTCGAGGAAACGAACTGAGCAGGGCGGCGACGCGCGCGGCGCGTCCGTACCCGCCGCCCGCTTGAACGGAGGACAGGCTTTCGATGACGACTTACCGGGCGCCGACCCGCGACATTTGGTTCGTCCTGGAGGATCTCGCCCGCTGGGACGAGATCCACGCGTTGCCGGGATGGGAGGACGCGGGCCCCGACTTCGCGCGGGCGGTGCTCAAGGAGGCGGCGACCCTGGCCGAAGAGGTGATCGCGCCGACGAACCCGGCCGGCGACGCCGAAGGCGCACGGCTCGAAGAGGACGGCGTGCACGTGCCCGAAGCCTTCCGCACGGCCTATGAGACCTTCCGCGACGGCGGCTGGACGGCCCTCGACGCGGACCCCGAGTACGGCGGGCAGGGCCTTCCGGCGCTGCTCTCGATCGCCGTCTCGGAACTCTGGCAGTCGGCCAACCTCGCCTGGTCCAACTGCGCGCTGCTCGCCGGGGGCGCCATCCACGCCATCGAGGAGCACGCGAGCCCCGAGCTCAAGGCGACGTGGCTCCCTAACATGATCGCCGGCACCTGGACCGGGACGATGAACCTCACCGAGCCGCAAGCCGGGTCGGACCTCGCGCTCATCCGCTCGACCGCCGTGCCTGAAGGCGACGCCTATCGCGTGACCGGCCAGAAGATCTTCATCACCTACGGCGACCACGACATGGCCGAGAACATCGTGCACCTCGTGCTCGCGCGCCTGCCCGACGCCCCACCGGGGGTCCGCGGCATCTCGCTCTTCCTGGTGCCCAAGATCCTCGTCGGCGACGACGGCGCCCTCGGCGCGCCCAACGCCGTCAAGGCGCTGTCCCTCGAGGAGAAGCTCGGCATCCACGGCAGCCCGACCTGCGTCATGCAGTACGAAGACGCCGTCGGCTACCTCGTGGGCGAGCCGAACCAGGGCCTCGCGTGCATGTTCACCATGATGAACCACGCGCGCATCAGCGTGGGCATGCAGGGACTCGCCGTCGCCGAGCGGGCGTACCAGCACGCCGTGGAGTACGCCCGCGAGAGGGTGCAGGGCAGCCTCCCCGGGAGCGACGGGCCAGTGACCATCGTCCACCACGCGGACGTGCGCCGCATGCTGATGGAGATGAAGGCCCAGATCGAGGCCATGCGGGCGGTCGCCTACGTCGGCGCGTCGCACCTCGACCGGGCGACGGGTTCCGAGGGTGAGGCGGCCAAGTGGCATCAGGCCCGCGCGGACCTCATGACGCCGATCATCAAGGCCTGGAGCAGCGAGACTGGCCAGCAGATCGCCTCGCTCGCTTTGCAGGTGTTCGGCGGCATGGGGTTCGTCGAGGAGACCGGGGCCGCCCAGCACTACCGCGACGTGCGCATCACGACGATCTACGAGGGCACGACGGGCATCCAGGCCGCGGACCTGGCAGGGCGCAAGGTGCTGCGCGACGGCGGAGAGGCGCTCAGGGCGCTGATCGGAGAGATGCGGGAGACCGAAGCGGAGGTCGCCGAACGCCTGCCGGACCAGCTACCCGCCTTCCGGTCCGGCGTGGACGACCTGCAGACCGGCCTCGACTGGCTCATCGAGCACGCCGGCAACGACTTCACCGTCCCGGGAGCGGTCGCCTTCCACCTCCTCATGCTGTGCGGCACGGTCTGCGGCGCCCACCAGTCGCTGCGCGGCGCGTTGTCGGCCCAGGCGCGGCTTGCGGAGGGCGACACCGAGCGTTCTTTCCTCGAGGCGAAGCTCGTGACTACCCGCTTCTACAACGAGTCCATCCTGCCGCGCGCTGCCGGGTTCCTCTCTTCCATGCAGGCGGGCGCCGAAGCGGTCATGGCGTTGACGGAGGAGCAGTTCGAGCCGGTGCCCTTGGCCTGAAGAGCCGGGCAGGGGGTGCCCGTCAGGTGCCGCAGTCACCCGCGCCCGGACCTCTCGCCGAATTGACAAGCGGTACGCCGCCCGTAACATACGCCCTCCGCTGGCGCGGGGTGTTTAGCTCAGTTGGGAGAGCGACGGCCCTACAAGCCGTAGGTCGCAGGTTCAAGCCCTGCAACACCCACCAGTCGTCTCTCCGGTAGACTCCGCCGGGAGAGCAGAGCCGGGAGAGCAGAAAGGAGCGGTAGTTCAGTCGGTTTAGAATACTGGCCTGTCACGCCAGGGGTCGCGGGTTCGAGTCCCGTCCGCTCCGCCATCCCCCTTCTATAATGCCTTGATTTTGTTGATCTTTTTGGGATTTCCGGTAGGCGTACAGCATTCCAGCTAGCACTTTCGTCCATTTCGAACGACGGGGGTGGTTGCGAGGACGTGAGTAAGCGTTCGGTCGTGCCGGTACGTTGCGGGTAGTTTCTAGCGGTTGAGGGTG
>VXNE01000101.1 GCA_009840715.1 Gammaproteobacteria bacterium | reverse complement strand
TTGGTGGTGGTGCGGTGTGCTTCGTCTACTCTCCCGTCTCTTATGTTGCGGGCCTGGCGGCGCCGGGGGCCCGGCACTGGTAACGAACTGTCGACGTCGCATGCCTGAACCTCCCTGGCAAATGCTGTCTTGGAGACGCAGCGGCTACCGCTCCGCCTCCATCACGTTTGTCTCAAAGAAGCCGGCGAGCTTGCGAATGAAGTAGTCCTCGGCCACCCCGGTGTAGCCATGCCCCTCCTCTGGAAGCACGACCTGGTCATGGTCGATGCCGGCGTCGATCAGCGCCCGGCTCATGCGCATAAACTCCGGAAACGTCGCGAAATCCGCGAGGCCGCCGACGAGCATCAGCCTGCCCTGCACCTGCGGCGCCAAGCGGTAGGGGGATGCGAACTCGTAGGCGCCCTTGGCACGCTCCGGCAGGTCGAGGTAGGGCTCGTACAGGAGTGACGCGTAAGGGTTGTAGCCCGGTGCGCTCGACACCGCGGCCCGGTACAGGTCAGGCGCCTGGGCCAGCGCCGCGAACGCGTAGTAGCCGCCCCAGGAGTGGCCCCAGATGCCGACGCGGTCCAGGTCCATGAAGGGATGCCGTTCGCCGAGCTGGCGGATGGCGGCGGCATGGTCCGCGATCTCGTTCTTGCCCCAGCTCCGGTAGATGACGTCCTGGAACGCCTTCGAGCGCTCCGGCGTGCCGCGCCCGTCCAGGGTGACGACCACGTAGCCGAGCTGGGCCATGGCCCGCGGCAGGTTCTGGGTCTTCGACAGCCCGAGCGAAAAGGACCGGTCGGTGGCGACGATCTGGGGGCCCGCATAGAGGTACTCGAGTACCGGGTATCGCTTCCCGGGATCGAAGTCGTAAGGCCGGTGCATCACGCCCCAGAGATCCGTCTCGCCGTCGGCCGCCTTGACGCTGAACTCCACCGTGGGCGTCCAGCCGAGCGATTCCAGCGCGGAGGTGTCCGCTTCGGACAGCGTCCGGACCAGGGAGCCGTCCGCGGCGCGGAGATCGACGCGGGGCGCCCGGCCGGGGCTCGAGTGGGTATCGAGGAAGTAGGCGAGCGACGGGGAAAACCCGACGGCGTGCTGGCCTTCGTCCTGCGTCAGCCGCTGCGCCGCGCCGCCGCCTAGCGCCACCCGGTACAGGTGCGTGTCGTACACCCGGGGATGCTCGCCATGGGCCGTGAAGTACACCCAGCCGTTCTCCTGGTCGACCTTCTGCACTTCGAGCACCGGGTAGTCCCCGCGCGTCAACTGGCGTTCGAGGCGTCCGTCGTTGCGATACAGGTACAGGTGATTCCAGCCGTCGCGGGTCGATTCCCAGAGGAAGCCGCTCCCGTCCGGCAGCGCGGTGAAGCCGGCGTTGCCGAAGGAGACGACGTCGTGCTGGATCTTGACGAACGTCTCCGCCGTCTCGGTGAACAGGGTGCGTACGGACCCGTCGACGGCGCGCGCGGCCATGACGTCCACCGTCTTGAAGTCCCGGGAGAACCGCGCGAACAGCGCCTCCGACGCGTCCGGCAGCCATCCGAGCAGCACGAAGTAGCAGTCCTCCGTATCCACGTCGACGGCGATCCGCTCCCCCGACAGGACGTGCAGGATGTGGGGCCGCACGTGATCGAGGTGGCCTCCGGCCACGGCGAAGGGCCGCGGGACGATGCGCTCGAGGGTCTCCATGTAGTGGAGCTCCCCCTTGCGCGGCAGCTTCGAACGGTCCGTCAGGGTCGCCCAGAGTTTCAGGCTGTCCGGCGACCAGGGCGTGAACGGTACGTAGGCGATCGTGATGCCCGCGCCGAGGGTGAGGCGCGCGCTTTCCACGTCCCACGCGTCATCGAAGGTGCCGTCCGCGGTGAGCGCATGGATGCTGCCGTCCGCCGCCGAGCGCAGGGCCACGTTCTCGTCGATCAGCGTCGCGTACCACTTGCCGTCCGGGGAGAGGACCTCGGGGGACGGCACGGGCAGGCTGAAATAGCCGCGGCGCGGAAAGGTGCCCGGCCGCACGTTGGCGGCCGGTGTCGCGGCCGGCGCGGGTTGGGCCTCCACCTTGTACGTCGCCATGTCCAGGCTGAACCGCCCGCCTTCCAGGGCGAAGCTCGCCGTGGCACCGTCGGGGGTCAACTGGAAGGTCTCGAACGGGACCCCCGCATAGGGTGGTTCGTGGCCGATGGCTTCGGCAATGGCGGCGCGCAGGCGGGGAACATCGAACAGCGGCTCCACCACGTCGGCGGCCGGGTCCACGCGCCAGATCACACGGTCCGCCGGCCCGCCGTCGGCGAACCAGAAGCTCGATCCGTCGGCGAGCCAGTTCGGCTCGATGGAACCGCCCTGCACCATGGCGGCGAAGTCGAGATACCGTTCGAACACCGCTTGCCGCTCGTCTTCGGCCGCAGCCAGCGGCGCGGCCGCCAGTGTGAGCGCGACACCGAGCGCCGCTTTCATGCTCCCTCTTCCATTCATGGTCTCAAGCTCCAGATCAGTAGGCTTCCACCAGTCCCGCAAAGTCGCCGGCGCCCCCGGTGTGCATGCCGGCGGTAACGGCCCCGCCCAGCACGCCCGTTTCCGGATCCCGCGCGCCGACTACCCAGATGCCGCCCGAGGTAACCTGCGCGGGATCGGTCGTCGCTTCGATGTCGATGCCCCGGGCGCGCACCTCGGCCAGCAACGCCGCGGTGAAGTTCCCTTCGCCTCCGACAAGCTGCCGCACCGGCTGACCCGGCGGCCACTGCTTGTAGAACATCGGCTGCGCCCCCGCCTCCTCGGGGCTCATCCCGTATTCGATCATGTTCACCAGCCCCTGCTGGGCGACCACGTCGAAGCTCGCGCCGACATTGCCGCAGGCGAGCAGCGGCTTGCCGTCGCGGAGCGCGATCGCGGGACAGGAGGGGATGCCGCTCCCACCATAGACCCCGAGAATGCGTCCCGGGCCGGTCGCCGCGATCGATGCCTGTGCGAACGCGCCCGGGTCCACCACGGACACGCCGTCCACGAAGACGCCCAGTTCGCCCCAGACCGCGCTCGTCACCGAGTGCACCAGCGACGTGACATTGCCTTCGGTGTCGATGACGGCGATGCCGGCCGTGTGATCGGGGCGGGCGACATCCTCGTTTTCGTTGGCCTCTTCTTCGGGTTCACGCACCGCGAAGTCCCGGATCAGGTTGGCGATGATCTCCGCCTGCCGGACCTGCTCCGCCTCGGACCGGGCCTGCACCTCGTCCCACTCGGGCGTCTGCATGGCCGCCCACAAGCGTCCCGTCATCTCCGGCGCGTAACGGCCCTCCTCCGACAGGTCCAGCGACGGGAGGAGCGCTTCGGCCTCTTCCCGGGGCAGTCCACCGCCCACGAGGTGCGGACCGATCGCGCTGTTCACCCGCGCGATGCGCACGAGCCAGTAGAGCGCGTCCGCCGACTGGCTGTAGTGTCCGCGCGAGCGCAGGTCCGCGAGTTCCGCAAGGCGCAGCTTCTCCACGAGGTTGGGGCTGCCGTAAACGTCGACTCCCCGCACCCGCGCCGGCGGCAACTCGTCCCATACCGGTTCGTAGCGCGCGAGGTCCGCCAGGGCCATGTGCCCGCCTTCCGCCTGCACCGCCTGTACGAAGCGGTTCGCCCAGTCTCCCTCGTACATGTACGCCGCGCCCTCGCGGCGGACCTTGCGCAGGAACTCCGCCAAGCGCGGTTGCCGGAACAGATCGCCGGCGTCCGGAAGCTTGCCCTCCGCGTCGAGGAACAGCTCCCGGCCGCTCTCGAGACGCGTCAGCACGTGCTCGCGCTGCCGCATCATCGCCGCCCTGGCGCCTGAGAGGGGGACGCCCTCTTCGGCGAGATGAATGGCCGGCGCGAACAGTTCCCCGAACGGCACGCGCCCAAAGCGCTCGGACGCGGCCTCGATGCCCGCCATGAACCCGGGCACCATGACCGCCCGGCCGGACGGAATGCCGTAACCGGGAATGCTCATCGGGTCGCCCTCCCCGAGCACCGTGGCGTAACCCGCGTTCAGACGATGCGCGATCCCTGTGGCGGCCTCGTAGTGGATCAAGGACAACTGCCCGGCATAGCTGGTCGCCCCGCCAAGATGATCCGCGACCTGGGTGAGCGCCACCGTGAGCGCCGCATCGATGGCGTGGCCGCCGCGTTTCAGCGTTTCGAGGCCGGCGTGCACGGCGAACGGGCTCGAGGTCGAGGCCACCAGGCCGGTCTCGCCGGTCGTGTGCAGGGGAGCGCCCGCGGCGGCCAGCCCATCCACCAGCGACTGCCCCGAGAACCGACTCGTCACCGATTGATCGGCGATCGCCGCGCGATATGCGGCCAGGACGTCCGGGTCCCATGCCTCTGGCGAGAGATCGATGGCCGTGGCAGCCGCCGGCGTTGCGGGCTCCGGGACCCGAGCCACCGAGTCGGGCGGAGCCTGCTCGCAGGCGATCAGGGCGAGGAGGCAGAACAGGACGGCGAGTCGGTGCATGCGCGTCATGGCATCCGGATACGGCGCGCCGGTCGGCGCAGCTATGCCAATGGACGCAGACCGCTCGTCAGCCCTCAGCCGAGACGCGGCCTTGGCGCGGTCGCCAGCCCCGTTGTACCTTGAGCATCGTCAACGCGAACCGCGCGAGGTTTCGACATGAGGCGGATGGGCAAGCTCGGTCCGGCGACTGCGGCGCTCCTTTTTGGCGCCATGGCCACTACGTCGCTTGCGGCCGGCAAGCTCGGCCCGATGACCCCCATGACCGGGCTGCACAACGCCGAGTTCGTCGACTACTACTCCGCCGCCATCGACGAGAGGTTCCGGATATTCGTTGCCTCGCCCACCTTCGTCGAGCCGGGGAAGAAGTACCCCGTCATCTATGTGCTGGACGCCAACGGCGTTTTCGGCGCGGTCATGGAAACGGCGCGCCTGCTTGCGTTCATGGGCGAGACCCCCAATGCGTTCGTCGTCGGCATCGGCTACGCAGTGGACCACGGCCTCGCCGGAGCCCTGAGCAAGCGCTACCGCGACCTGTCGCCGACCAAAGGCGGCCCACTGGAAGACATGACCCGCCAGTGGGCGGCCGGGCTCGATCCGGTGACGCCGGGGGGCGGGCCGGCGTTCCTCACGCTGCTCCGGGAGGAGATCAAGCCTGCCATCGAAGCCGCCTATCCGGTGGACCCCCAGGACGCCACGATCGGGGGCGCATCGCTCGCCGGACTGTTCGTCGCCTGGACGCTCCTGACCGAACCCGAGAGCTTTCAGCGCTACATCGTCATCAGCCCGTCCATCTGGTGGAACCAGGAGGAAGTGTGGCAGTGGGAAGAGGCGACGGCCGCGCGGACCCGCGACATCGACGCGACCGTGTTCGTCACGGCCGGCGGACTGGAGACGGTCGATCTGCTCAAGGCTCAGGTGGGAGGGTGGCTCGACAATCCTCCCCCGGGGATGCCGGCGCCGCAGGTTCAGGAGGCATACGACGCCTACGAGAGATACGGTTGGCCCCGCATGGCGTCGATCACGCCCGAGTTCGTTGCGAAGCTGAAGTCGCGCAACTACCCGAGCCTCACGATCGACGTGCACAACATGCCGCACGAGACGCACATGTCCGTAGGCCCCGGCGCCTGGTCACGCGGGCTGCGCTACGTGTTCGGGCATTGGAAGCCTTGAGGCGCCAGGCTACTACGTAGGAACGATCGGCAACTCCACGTGGGACGGGTACTGCCCACCGTGATGGATCGTGATCGTGGCCTTGCGCCCCTCCGCCTCGCGCACGGTGTCGCCGCCGGTGTTCATGTTGCGGTCATACGTCGGGAGGTTCGAACTCGTGATGTCCACGCGGATGCGGTGGCCGGGCTGGAAGTAGTTGGCGTACACCAGCATGTCGATCTCGATCGGGTAGACCACGCCCGGCTCCATCAGGACCATCCTGTCGTAGCCCTCGCGATAGCGTAGCCGCAGGTAGCCTTCCTGCAGCGCGAACGCGCGGCCGTCCGGATAGACGTCGTAGAGCTTCACGGAAAGATCCGTGTCCGGCACGTCCGTGGATACATGGATCGTCGCCCGCATCTTTCCGGTGATCTCGATGCCTTCCGCGAGGGGTTCGCTCGTATAGACGAGTACGTCCGGGCGTTCCTGCACGTCCGAGAGATCGAAGCTGCCGCTGTGCACGGCGCGTATCGGCTCCACGATCGGATTGGCGGGATCGTAGACATAGGTGTCGGATCCGGCGGTGTCCGGCGCCGAGGAGACGATACTGCCAGAGTCCATGCTAGTCCCCGCTTCGCCGCCGCTGGTGAGGAAGAAGCGGGTCGGGGTGGTGCCTTCGATGGGCCAGACGTCCGAGGACTTCCACGCGTTCCGCCCGGGAACGTAGTACTGGATCTTCGGTTCCTTGTCGAAGCCGTTGTCCATGCCCTTCAGGGTGTAGTCCCACCACCGGAGATACGTGCCCCAGATGTCCTTGCGCGCGTCGCCCATGTCCCGCTGGCCCGAAACCGTCCGCGACGAAACGGATTCGATGTTGCAGTGCGCCAGCGGCGAGATGATCACTAACTGGTTGTCGCGCGCGTACTGGGTCTCGGCCTTGTCGCTGAAGTGCCGGATCTGCAGGAA
>VXNE01000389.1 GCA_009840715.1 Gammaproteobacteria bacterium | reverse complement strand
TCCGCTGGGGGGCGAGGGCCTGTGGGGGGCGGGCAGGGGTGGCTAGCGCCCCCGATCCGTGGCCCCCCCACGCCCGCCCGGCGTTCGCGACCGTGCGCGACCACGCGCGGGTCGCCCGCGAGAGCTTTTACTTCGTCAGCTCCCGGGTAGGGGCCAGCCTGGTCATCTGGCTGCTGATCGGCATCGCCCTGGCGCTGCCGGGGGGCCTGTACCTCATCGAGCGCAACCTCACGGAAGCGATGGACCGGTGGGAAGGCCGGGTCGGCTTCTCGGTGTATTTCGAACCCGCCTCGGGTGCCGCGGGCGCGGAAGCGCTCGCCGCGCGGCTCGACGCGCTGCGGGAGACGGAACGCGTCTGGGTCGTCACGCCCGAGGAAGCGCTCGAGGAGTTCCGGGGCCATGCCGAGGTGTCCGACGCGCTGGACCTGCTCGAGGACAACCCGTTGCCGGCGAGTGTCCGGGTCAGCCTGGCGGACGGCGTCTCGTCCGCGACCATTGCGAGACTGGCGGCCGAAGCGGGCGCCGACCCTTCCGTGGAGGAGGTCGTGATCGAGACGACGTGGCTCGAGCGCCTCGCCGCCATCGCCGCGGCGGTGGAGCGCCTGGGATGGATGCTTGCCGGACTCTTCGGCCTCGGGGCGGCGCTGGTCACGCTGTCGTCGGTACGCCTCGCCATCGAATCCCGGCTGGAGGAGCTGAGGGTACAGAAGCTGGTGGGCGGCACGGACGCCTTCGTCCGGCGGCCGTTCCTGTACCTCGGGATCATCTACGGCATGGGCGGCGGCGTGCTCGCCGCCGTGCTGAACGCAGCGGCCCTGCTTGCGCTGGAAGCCCCCTTGAGGGCGCTCTTCGAAGGATACGGACAGGACTTGGAATTGACCGGGCTCGACCACATATTCGCAGGAGTGCTGCTGGGAATCGGCGCGTCGCTCGGCGTGTGCGGGGCGATGGTCGCTTCCAGGCAACGCCTGCGCGGTCTCGAACCGGTCTGAGGAAACGTACCGGGCGGCCGCGGGGACGGGATCGAGGATTAGCACTTGCGGCCGGAGAGTGCTAGGATTCGACCCAGGTGTTACCGGAGGTATCGAAATGGCCTCTAACGTACTGTCTCTCGACAGCCTGTCGCCCGGACGCGACCTGGACACCTATATCCAGACCGTCAACGCATTTCCCGTACTCAGCGCCGAGGAGGAACGGGCACTCGCCGAACGCTTCTACTACGAGCAGGACCTCGACGCCGCGCGCGAACTGGTCCTCGCGCACCTCCGTTTCGTCATCCATCTCGCCCGCAGCTACTCGGGCTACGGCCTGCCCCAGGGAGACCTCATCCAGGAGGGCAACGTCGGGCTCATGAAGGCCGCCCGGCGGTTCAATCCGGAGGTCGGCGTGCGCCTCGTGTCGTTCGCGGTGCACTGGATCAAGGCCGAGATCCACGAGTACATCCTGCGCAACTGGCGCATCGTCAAGGTCGCGACGACGAAGGCGCAGCGCAAGCTCTTCTTCAACCTGCGCAGCAACAAGAAGCGGCTCGGGTGGATGAACCGGAGCGAGGTCGAGGCCGTTGCGAAGGACCTGGGCGTGGAGCCTGCGGTCGTTACGCAGATGGAGGGCCGCATGGCGGCCAGGGACATGGCCTTCGACGGAGCCATGGACGACGACGACGAACCCGCCGTCGCCCCGGCGCAGTTCCTGGCGGACGAGGCTGCGGATCCCGAAGCGCTGGTGATCGAGGACGACTGGGCCGAACAGAGCACGGCGCGGCTGCACGACGCCCTCGACGGGCTCGACGAGCGCAGCCGGGACATCCTGCGCAGCCGCTGGCTCTCCGAGCGCAAGTCCACGCTGCACGAACTCGCCGCGCGCTACGGCGTCTCCGCGGAGCGGATCCGGCAGATCGAGGCGAACGCGATGAAGAAACTGCGCGTCTCGCTCCAAGCCGCCGCCTGACCCCGCACCGGAAGCTGCTTTCGCACGTGTGCCCGGCACGCCGCCGGGCGCGCGGTCACGCATGACGCGCGATGCCCGCGTGTACGTCCGCCGCCGGGGCCGCCTGACCTCGGGCCAGGCACGTGCACTCGCCGAGCACGCACACCGCTACCGCCTCGCCGACCCGGCGGACTGCTCCCCGCCCGTGCTGCTGGAGGTGGGCTTCGGCATGGGCCAGGCGCTCGCGGCGTTCGCGGAGGCGCACCCGGACTGGACCTGTGTCGGCGTCGACGTGTACCAGCCGGGGATCGGTTCGCTCATCCTGCAGTGCGAACGGGCCGAGATTGAGAACGTCCGCGTCGTCGAGGACGACGTGCGCCGGGTTCTGCCGCGTTGGCCGGATGCCAGCGTCCGGCTCGTCGCGGTGTACTTCCCGGATCCGTGGCCAA
Organism: Gammaproteobacteria bacterium; assembly: GCA_009840715.1. GTDB lineage: Bacteria > Pseudomonadota > Gammaproteobacteria > Pseudomonadales > Azotimanducaceae > VXNE01. The sequence goes on along the minus strand of VXNE01000389.1, from coordinate 4,191 downwards.
AGGCGAGACACCACAAGCGGCGCCTCGTGCAGCCGCCCTTCGCCGCCGAAGTGGCGCGCGTGCTCGAGCCGGGGGGCAGGGTGCTCCTCGCGACCGACTGGGCGCCCTACGCGGAACGGATGCTGGAAGTCATGGATGCGGAGCCGGGACTCGTCAACGCGAGCGGACCCGGCGCCTTCGCGCCACGGCCGTCCGAACGGCCGGTGACGCGGTTCGAGTCCCGCGGCCAGGCGCTCGGCCACGCGGTCTGGGACCTCGCCTACACGAAGGACTGAACGGTTCGTGCGCGATCAGAGAAAACGGGCGACGACGGTGTCGAGGTGTCGGTAGCCGAATTGCGTCAGCGCCAGCCGATCGGGGTCCATCAGGCCCTCTTCCCGCAGCCCCGTCACCACCTCGTCGATGACCGCACCGGACAGTCCCGCGCGCTCCTCGAAACGTGACGCCGGCACCCCGTCCACCAGGCGCAGGGCGTTCATCATGAACTCGACCGGCAGGGCCCCTGGATCGACCGGGGTGTCGACGGGCGACGGGTCCTTGAGGTAGAGCCGGGGCTGCCGCGCCTTGGCGGTGCGGACGATGCCGCGCGCGCCGGTCAGCTTGCCGTGGGCGCCGGCCCCGATGCCGAGGTAGTCGCCGAACGTCCAGTAGTTGAGGTTGTGCTGGCAGCGCGAGCCGGGGCGGGCGTAGGCGGACACCTCGTAGCGTTCGTAGCCGTGTTCGGCGAGGAACGCCTGTCCCGCCTCGGCGATGTCCGCGAGCGCGTCGGGGCCCGGCAGTTCCGGAGGCCGCCGCGCGAATTCGGTCCTGGGTTCGATCGTGAGCTGGTACCAGGAGATGTGATCCGGGGCGAGCGTGACGGCGCCTTCGAGGTCGGCGAGCGCGCCCGCGACGGTCTGTCCGGACAGTCCGAACATGAGGTCGATGTTGAAACCGCGGAACCCGGCGGCGCGGATCGCCCGAGCGGCGCGCCTGGCCTCGTCACCGTCGTGAATGCGCCCGAGGGCCCGCAACTGTCGATCGTCGAACGACTGGACCCCGAGGGACACCCGGTTGATACCGGCGCGCGCGTACTCGGCAATCGCGTCGGCGGTCTCGATGGTGCCGGGGTTCGCTTCCATGGTCACCTCGACATCGTCCGGGAGCGCGAAAGCGTCGAGCAGGCGTGCGAATGCGCGTGGGGAGAAAAGGCTCGGCGTGCCGCCCCCGAAGTAGACCGAGCGGATCGGCCAGGGCGCGCGCGGCCGCTCCCCGCGGAAGTCCTTGAGCAGTGCACTGAGGTAGTCGGACTCCGGCAGCCGCGCCTTCAGCGGGTGCGAGTTGAAGTCGCAGTACGGGCACTTGCGCACGCACCAGGGCAGGTGCACATACAGTCCGCTCACGGTCCGGGCGCCTCGGCCAGTTGGCTTGCCAACGCGCGGGCGGCGAGGCCTCGGTGGCTGCGCGCGTTCTTCACCTCCGGGGCGAGTTCCGCGGCGGTCGCCTTGAGTTCGGGCACGAAGAAGTGGGGGTCGTATCCGAACCCGTGGCCGCCGCGGGGCCGGTCCACGATCTCGCCATGCCATGCGCCGGTCGCGATGAGCGGGACGGGGTCGTCGGGACGTTCGAGGAACACGAGCGCGCAATAGAAATGGGCGCGCCGGTCCGCGACGCCGTCGAGGGCGGCCACGAGCTTCGCGTTGTTGTCGGCTGCGGAGGCGTCCGGGCCGGCGAAGCGCGCGGAGTAGATCCCGGGGGCACCGCCGAGAGCCGGTACGACGAGGCCCGAGTCGTCTCCGATGGCCGGGAGGCCGGTCACGGAAGAGGCGTTGCGCGCCTTGAGCAGGGCGTTTTCGAGGAAGGTCCGTCCCGTCTCCTCCGGGGTCGGGACATCGAAATCGGCCGCGGAGCGGAGTTCGACGGCCGCCGGGGCGAGAAGACTGGCCAGTTCCCGCAGCTTGCCGGCGTTCGCGCTCGCGAGCACGGCCCTGGCACGCATAGTGTCACTCCTCCCAGTACAGCGTCTTCTGGAAGGTCACCGTGGCGGGCCCGTACCCGGGCAGATCGGCCACGATCTCGAACCGGAGCGCCTCGGCGTGCGGGTAGGTGAGCGACGCCAGGTAGTAGACGGAGTCTCCCTGGCGGACGGTCCGGAAGCGGAGCGGCTCGACGTGGCCCAAGAGGTTGCGGAAGGAACCGGTAACGGGCGCCTCGACGGCCCGCCCCGCGGCGTCCAGGACGGAGACGTTGGCGAGGGCCCTGTCGAGCCCGCGGACGATACCGTAGCGCTCGGCGATCTCCGGCCGCAGGAAGCTCGCGTTGAAGACCGTGTAGTGGATGGCGTACTCGCCGAACACGGCCTTCTGCTCCGCGTGACCCCCGGCGGCGAGGAGGATGGCCGCGGCGACGCCGGCCCATCGCAGGCAATGGACGGACATCAGCCGCTCCCGCGTCGCAGCCGGTAGAAGGCCGTCGTTCCGAACAGGTTGGGGAACCGGTTGATCAGCCGACCGTGGCGGTAGGCGCGATCGCACACGAAGCGCTCGGTGATCGTCAGGTCGCTGTCGCGGCACAGCGTCTCGAAGTCCGCGAACGTGCACAGGTGGATGTTCGGCGTCGCGTACCAGGTGTACGGCAGGTGCCTGGCTACGGGCATGCGTCCCCGCGTCGCGAGCTGCAGCCGGCAGGTCCAGTGGCCGAAATTCGGAAAGGTGACGATGCACTCCCGCCCGACGCGAAGCATCTCGTCCAGCAGGCGGTCCGGCGCCTGCACGGCCTGCAGCGTGTTCGCCATCACGACCAGGTCGAAGCTCGCGTCGGGGAAGCGGGTCAGGCCCTCGTCGAGGTCCTGCTCGATCACGTTGACGCCCGTACGGATGCACGCGGCGATCTCCTCGGCGCCGTTGTCGAGGCCGTAGCCGACCACATCCTTGTGCCCCTGCAGGTATGCCAGCAACTCGCCGTGGCCGCAGCCGAGGTCGAGGACGCGCGCCCCCGGGGCCACCAGGTCCGCGATGATGCGCAGGTCCTCCCTCACTGGCCACACTCCCGCGCGACGCGGTCCAGGTACCCGGACAGGACCGCGAGGTAGCGGGGCACGGGCAGCAGGAACGAGTCATGGCCGTGGGTGGCCTCGATGCTGACGCTGACGACGTCCCGGCGCGCGGCCACCAGCGCATCGACGATCTCTTCGGAACGTTCCGGAGAGAAACGCCAGTCGGTCGAGAAGGAGACCACCAGGTAGGCGCAACGCGATACGGCGAGTGCCGCGACGAGGTCGTCGCCGTACTCGTGCGCCGGGTCGAAGTAGTCGAGGGCCCGGGTCATGAGGAGATAGGTGTTCGCATCGAACGATTTGGAGAACGAGCGGCCCTGGTAGTGCAGGTAGCTCTCCACCTGGAACTCGACGTCGTGACCGGAAGCGATGTCGCCCGACCGGAGTTCCCGGCCGAACTTGTCCCCCATGCTGTCGTCGGACAGGTAGGTGACGTGACCCAGCATGCGGGCGAGCATCAGTCCCCGGTCCGGGTTCGCGTCGACCTTCACGTACTCGCCGTCGCGGTAGTCCGGGTCCGTCAGGATCGCCTGGCGGGCGATCTCGTTGAAGGCAATGTTCTGCGCCGAGAGCTTCGGCGCGCAGGCGATCAGGAGCGCGTGGCGGATGCGGTCCGGGAAGTCGATGGCCCACTGCATGGCCTGCATGCCGCCGAGGCTGCCGCCGATGACGGCGGCGAAGGCGTCGATGCCGAGCGCGTCCGCCAGCATCGCCTGGCTGCGCACCCAGTCCTTGACGGTGACGTTCGGGAAGTTCGGACCGTACGGGTCCCCTGTCGCGGGATCGTTCGAGCGCGGGCCGGTGCTGCCGTGACAGCCCCCGAGGTTGTTGAGGCTGACGACGAAGAACCGGTCGGTGTCGATGGGCTTGCCGGGTCCGATGCAGACGTCCCACCAGCCGGGCCGCCGGTCTGTTTCGGCGTGGTAGCCGGCGGCATGGTGGCTGCCGGACAGGGCGTGGCAGATCAGCACCGCGTTGGACCGGTCCGCGTTCAGTTCGCCGTAGGTCTCGTAGACCAGTTCGAATCCCGGCAGGCGGACCCCGCACTGCAGGTCGAGCGCACCGAAGCTGCGCGTCTGCGGCGACACGATGCCTACGGAGTCGGGCGGCAGGGTCACGGGCGTCAGAACAGGAGTCGGCACAGGCCCGGCAGGAAG
>VXNE01000631.1 GCA_009840715.1 Gammaproteobacteria bacterium | reverse complement strand
ACGCGCGGGCGCTCCCAAGTGGCTGGAAACGTCCATCATGCGGATGGGTAACCGAGACCCAAAGGGGCGATGCGCTCCGCAACGTGTGGGATATCGGCGCCGTCGAGCGTGGGAGACCGACTCTTCTTCCTTCTTCCTGACAGCAGGCCCTCTGGCCAGCGGCACGATCGCGGAACGGCGCATCACCCAGTCCCGGGTCAGCAGGGGGCACGTCATGCACGATGCCGGTCGCCGCGATCAGTTCGTCCGCCGGGCTGCACAGCCGGTCCGCTGGCCTTCCCGCGGGCCATCAATCCAGCCCGGACGAGACCGGCGGCTTCGTCGAATGAGAGGACGCGGCCCCTGAGCAGGACCGATGGGCCATCCGGGCCGGCGAACCAGGCCTCCGTGCGGTCGCGTCGGCGACCGATGGGGTGCTCGATCACTCCGCGGCGTATCTCCGCGATGGTCAGCCGGAGATGAACAGGTCGTCATCGGGCTGCTCGGCCAGCCAGGAGAGCAGGGACTGGGACGGCGCAGGCTTGGTGACGTTGCTGATGACGTTCGTATCGAGAAGGTAGCGGGGTCACAGGTCAACCCGATCACGTTCCCTGTGTCACCCCCAAGGACATGCAGCCGTGATCGCCCCCGCTCCAGCCTGCAGGCATTTCAGTCCAGCGTCCGCACCGGCGCGAGCGGCAGCCCGTCCCGTTCGAACAGCCAACGCATCCCCCGCGACAGCGCGAACGGGATGACGGAAGCGTGGGTCTCGCCCGGGATGATCTCCGCCGTCCAGGCGAGATCCGGGTACGCCCGTTCCCGAAGCAGGGCCGCGAGGCACAGGTAGTTCTTGCCGAGCGTCTCGTAGGCCGTCCCCGAATCCGCCTGTTCGTGCTCGCCGATGGAGAAGTAGGCACGACCCTTGAGCGGGACGCCGGCCGCGAACTGGGCGGCTTCCACTGCGAACACCGGGTCGTCGTCCAGCACGGCCCCGGGGCTGCCGATCAGGTAGTGGGTAAAGAGAGGACTCTGCCGGAAGAGGGTGTACAGGCCGAACAGACCGCCGTAGGAATCCCCGCAGAGTCCGGTGGCGCTCGCATCGTGCTCGTATCGCTCCCGGATCACCGGGTCCAGTTCCTCCTCGCTGAACGCGAGGAAGCGATCCGACGCGGGCTCCGGGCCGGCGCCGCCCAGGGCCTCGACGACCCAGTCCGGGATCGGCGTCCCCGGGGTCACGAGGTCCCGGTTGCGCAACCGCATGGGCGGAGTCCGCTCCCGAACGTCGTCGGGGTAACCGATCCCGACCACCAGGAACGGCTCGATGCTCCGGCTCGGGTCCACCGTCAGGTAACGCGCGATCTCGACGAGCTGGACTCCGTACACCTCCGCATCCACGCAGTAGACGACGCGCGGCGGCCCCGACAACGGCATCCCCGGCAGATCCACCGGATGCGCCACGAAGACCTCGAACCGGTCTCCCACGTGATCGGACCCCAACTCGAAACAGTCGCTGCCGTGCAGCCCGTATGCCCTGCTCATCGTTCGCTCTCCTTCTCCCGTCAGATGCGGCGCTTCACGAAACGCCCGTCCCGCATGACGACCGACAGGTCGGCGCCGTCGGAAGCCAGCAGCCCGATGTCCCGCGTCGGGTCGCCGTCCACGACGAGCAAGTCCGCGTACGCGCCCTCGCGGATGCAGCCGATCTCGCCCTCCATGCGCACGACCTCGGCCGCGGTGCTCGTCGCCTGGCGCAGGATCTCGACGGGCGAGAAGACTTCGCTCCGCATGGTGAACTCGGTCCCCTGGCGCGTGTGCTGTTCCGCGAGGAGGTCGGTGCCGAAGGCGAGCTTGACGCCGGCGTTCTTCATCGCCTCCAGACAGGTCATCGTGTCGCCGTACACCACCCGGAGCTTCTCGATGTTGCGGCGCGGGATCCCCATCGCCCGGCCGTCCTCCATGATGGCCCCCATGACGGACAGGGTCGGCACGACGTACGTGCCGAGGCCGACCAGTTCCCGCGCCGTGGCGTCGGAGGTCAGCGTGCCGTGCTCGATCGTGCGCACGCCGAGCCGCGCGCAGCGCAGCACGGCTTCGTCCGGGTGGCAGTGGGCCGCCACGTAGACGCCGTGCCGCTCGGCCTCCTCCACGATGGCCGTGATCTCGGCATCCGAGAACTGCATCCGGTCCACCGGGTCGCCCGGCGACATCACCCCGCCGGAACCCATGATCTTGATGTGGTGCGCCCCCTTGCGCAGTTCTTCCCGCACCGCCTTGATGCACTCGTCCACGCCGTCCGCGAGCACGGCGATGAGGCTGTGCTCGGCGCCGCAGGTGCAGACGGGCATGCCCTGTTCCGGCGGCCGCAGGTCGCCGTGCCCGCCGGTCTGCGAGATCGCGTAGCCCCCGTAGAAGTAGCGCGGGCCCTCGATGAAGCCGCTGTCGAGGGCATAAGCGAGGCCATGGTCGCCTCCCGCGATATCTCGCACCGTCGTGAAACCGCAGCCCTGGATGTTGGCCAGGAACTTCGAGGCGTAGTGGGAGTAGTACGTGGGCAGGGCCGACTTGGCCGAGCCGCGCAGGCTGCTGATGTAGACGTGCACGTGGCAGTCGATCATGCCGGGCATCAGCGTCCGGCCGGCGCAGTCGATGACGTCCGCGTCCGCTGCCGTGATCGGGTGGTCCGCCACCTCGCGGATCCGGTTGCCTTCCACCAGCACGTGCATCGACTCCGCCGTGTCGTGGCCGTCGAACAGCCGGGCGTTTTCGAATACGGTCATCTCGCTCATCGGTCAGTTCCTCTGCCCGCATACGGGGCGCGGCGACGTGCCGGCGCACCGCCTATAATGCCTCGTTTCCTTCCCTGGGCACTTCCGATTCGTTTCCTCGTACTCCTCGTCGTCCTCGGCAGCCTCGGCGCCCAGGGAGCGCCGACCGGCCGCGCCCATCCGCTCGAGCAGGCCCCCGTCCTCGACGGCGTCGTGCTCGCCGACGACGCGTGGCGCACCGTCGAGCCGCTCACGGGCTTCGTGCAGATCCAGCCCCAGGCCGGCGCGCCGGCCTCGGAGCGGACGGAGGTGTTCCTCGGCTTCACGGACGACGTGCTGTACGTCGGAGTCGTGTGCCACGACCGCAGCCCGGAAGCCATCGTGGTGTCGGACACCCGGCGCGACTCGGGGCTCGACGACGCCGACAGCTTCCGCCTGGTGTTCGACACGTTCCTCGACCGCCAGACCGGCTTCGTGTTCGGCACCAATCCCGCCGGCGTCCAGTACGACGCGCAGATCGACTTCGAGGGCACGCGCACCTTCCGCTCCATGCCCGGCTTCAACCAGGACTGGGACGCCGTCTGGGACGTGCGCGCCCGCGTGTCCGAGACCGGCTGGAGCGCCGAGATGGCCATCCCTTTCTCGTCGCTGCGGTACGGCGACGGCAACGTGCAGAGCTGGGGCGTCAACTTCGAGCGCGTGATCCGCAGGCACAACGAGATCGCCTTCTGGGCGCCCCTGCCCCACCAGTTCGGGCTGGAGCGGATCGCACTGGCGGGGACCGTCGAAGGCATCGCCGTGCCCGCGCACCGGAGCCTTGCCGTCACGCCCTACGCCCTGGGCAGGAGGATCGATCATGGCGACGCGCACGGCGACGAGCAGGAGCTGGGCGTCGACCTGAAGTACTCGATCACCCCGAGCCTGACCCTCGACCTGACCTACAACACCGACTTCGCGCAGGTGGAGGCGGACGAACAGCAGGTCAACCTGGACCGGTTCAGCCTCTTCTTCCCCGAGAAGCGCCCGTTCTTCCTCGAAAACGCCGGGCTGTTCACCGTGGGCGAGCCTTCCGAGGTGGAGCTCTTCTTCAGCCGGCGCATCGGCATCGGCCGCAACGGACAGCGGCTGCCCGTCGACGCGGGCGCGCGGCTCTCCGGCAAGGTGGGTTCGACCCACATCGGGGTACTCCGCATGCGCGCCGGCGAACTCGGCGAGATGCCCGCGGACGATTTCTCGGTGGTGCGCATGCGGCAGAGCCTGGGCGAGCGCTCCGCCGCCGGGCTGCTCGTCGTGGGCCGGGACAATCCGGACCACGACCACCGGACCTACGCGGTCGACGGCCGCTGGGGCATCGGCGCGGTCGGCAGGATCGAGGCGTTCGTTGCGCAGACCGACACGCCCGGGATCGACGACGAAGACCGGGCGTTTCGGTTCGCCGGCAACTACGAATCCGTGACGTGGACGGCTCGGGGCAGCGTGACCGAGGTCGGCCGGGGCTTCAACCCGGAAGTGGGGTTCCTGGCGCGCCGCGACTACCGGAAGGTCGAAGGCTACCTCGGCCGCCGAGTCCGGCCTCGCTCCTTGTGGGGGTTGCTCCAGATGGTTCCGCACGTGACCTACCGGCGCTTCACCAAGTCCGACGGGTACCTGGAGACCGGCTACCTGCACCTCGACAACACTTGGCAATGGAAGAACGGCATCTTTGCGTTCACCGCGGTGAACTGGACGGAGGAAGGGGTCCGCGAGCCCTTCGAGATCGCGCGTGGGGTCACCGTGCCGGTCGGGCGCTACAAGCACAAGGAGTTGATGACCGGCGTCAACACGAACCCCGGCAGGCGCTTCTACAGCAACACCTTCATCCGCGCCGGGGGGGCCTTCGGCGGGGAGCAGGTCACCGTCAGCAGTTCGCTGAACTACCGGGGCGGCGACGCGCTCGGCGCAGCGCTGTCGGTGCAGCACTCCGACTACCGGCTCCCCGGAGGCGACTTCGACGTCACGCTCTCGCAGGTCCGCGTCAGCTATTCGTTCACGCCGAAGATCTCCCTGCAGGCCCTCGTGCAGCACAACGCCCAGGACGACGTGCTCGCCACGAACGTCCGGTTCGCGTGGCTGCAGTCCGCCAGCGCCGGCCTCTACCTCGTGTACAACGAGACGGAAACCGAGCGCGTCTTCGGGCGCAGCGGGTTCGCCGGGAGTCAACGGCAGCGCGAGGTCATCCTGAAGTACAGCTACATATTCGACGTGTTCTGACCACCATCGGCCCGTGGCTATAATCGAAGCGATGCAACGCGAACTCATCTACCCGTACGACACGCACCCCGCCCCGGGGACGACCGTGGAAGTCGCCGACGGCGTCCGCTGGCTGACCATGCCGATGGGCGGCTCCCTGAACCACATCAACCTCTACCTGCTCGAGGACGAGGGCGGGTGGTACGTCGTGGACACGGGGCTCGGCACGGAACGGACCGCCGAACTCTGGGACGAGATCTTCACGGAGGAGTTCGGCGGGCGTCCCGTCCTCGGCGTCATCTGCACGCACATGCACCCGGACCATATCGGGCAGGCGGGCAACATCACCGAACGCTTCCGCTGCCCGCTCTACATGACCCGCACCGAGTACTACCAGGCGCGCGCCTACTCGTCCGGCGGTAGTTTCGGCGGCGGTTCGCACTCGAGCTGGCAGGGCGCGGTGTTCTACGAGCGCTACGGCATGCCGCGCGACTACCTCGAGCAGCTCGCGGTCATGTGGTCCCGACGTTCGAGCGAGGGCATGTCGATGCCGGAAATGCCGATGGGCTACCACCGGCTGCAGGACGGCGACGTGCTCTCCATCGGCCACCACGACTGGCAGGTCGTCGTGGGCTCCGGGCACTCGCCGGAGCACGCGTGCCTGCACTGCAAGGCCCTCGGCATCATGATCTCGGGCGACCAGATCCTGCCGATCATCACCTCCAACGTGAGCGTGCACCCGACCGAACCCGAGGCGAACCCGCTGCAGTTCTGGATGGAGTCGCACGACAAGTTCCTGGACACGCCCCCCGACACGCTGGTGCTGCCGGCCCACAACCTGCCTTTCCGCGGCGTGCGGGAACGCCTCCGGCAGCTCATCAGCCACCACGAGGACCGGCTGCTGGCCATCGAGGAGAGCTGTGTCGAGCCGCAGGTGGCCAAGGACCTGCTCCCCGTGCTCTTCGCCCGCGAACTCGACGCGCGCCAGACCATGATGGCCCTCGGCGAGGCCATCGCGCACTGCCACCTCCTGATGCACCGCAACCGCCTCGAGCGCACGCTGCACGAGGACGGGCGCTATCGCTTCCTCTCGATCGACCCGGACCTCGCCCGGCGCGCGCACCCTGACCAGCACGACGCGCCCGACGACCGGCCAATGATGGTCTGACAGGACCTCTCGTGGCACGACGACCCGACGGGTCGGCCCCGATCGACGGCACGTCGCACGGTGGCGCCCCGGACCCGGCCACGCTTCCACGGGGTTCCCTTCGGCGCCGCATCGCGAAGACGACCCTGCGCACGCTCCAGTGGGGGGAACGCCACGTTCCGGTCGGCATCCGCAGCCTCGTCGGAGTACTCCTGATGGTCGGCGGCGTGTTCGGGTTTCTCCCCGTCGTCGGCTTCTGGATGCTGCCCCTGGGGGTTGCCTTCATCGCGCTCGACATCCCGTGGACCCGACATCACATCCATGCCTGGATGACGCGGCTCGAGGACCGCCTCGGCAGACGCGAGGGCTGAGGGCTCTTTTCTTGGGGGGGGGGGGGGGGGGGGGCGGGGGCGGGGGGGGGGGGGGGCGGCGGGGGGCGGCGGGGGAGGGG
>VXNE01000421.1 GCA_009840715.1 Gammaproteobacteria bacterium | reverse complement strand
TTCACGGACGAGGCGGTGCAGTCCGCCGTGCTGGTCGACCGCGGCCACGTGATCGGCGAGCGGTACGCCGACGGCTACGACGCGGAGAGCTACGGTACGAGCTGGTCCGTCGCGAAGAGCATCTACAGCGCGGCCGTTGGAGCCGCCGTCGACGCCGGCGACATCGCCTCGGCAGAACAGCCGGCGAGCGACTTCCTGACCGAGTGGATCGGCACCGACAAGGAAGGCATCACGGTCCGCAACATCCTCGAGATGCGCTCGGGATATCCGGCGGACGTCGGCATCTTCACCCAGGAGGACCAATCGACGTTCGCGCTCGACGTCGCGTTGGCGAACGAGCCCGGAACCCTTTTCGTGTACTCCAACGCGAACTCGCAGCTCATGGAACTGCTGCTGCGGCGGGCGACCGGGGCGGACGCGCACACCTACCTCGCGCGGCAGATCCTCGAACCGATCGGCATCGACCCCGCCGCGGTCGGCCTCTGGCTGGATCCCACGGGCGTGAACCCGCTCACCTACTGCTGCATCGACATGCGGCCGGACGATTTCGCGCGTTTCGGGCTGCTCTACGCGCGGGGCGGCGAGTGGGACGGTGCCCGGGTGCTTTCCGAGTCCTGGATCGACGAGAGCCTGACCGCGGCGAGCGCTGTGTACGGATTCCAATGGTGGGTCCTGAACGCCGCTTTCTTCGACGGCGACACGCCGCCGATCGAAGTGGCGGCCGCGCTCGGCCTAGACGGGCAGAAGATCTACGTCTGGCGTGAGGAAGACGTGGTCCTGGTCGTACTGACGCGCTACGAGCACTTCCGCAACCAGGGCTATGTCCTGAGCCTCAACAACTGGCCCAACACCTGCACGGGGCGCAACACCTGCCCCGGTGCGGACGGTCCGCGCGTGCGGCCGTTCGACGAACGCGTTCTGATCGACCGCATCGCCGCTCTGCGATAACTTGCACGCTTGCAGGCACTGATCGGGGGACGACGCGGTGAGCGAGGCCATCAGCCAGGAGTTCGGGGACGAGCGGGAGCCCGCGTTGACGCGCGAACAACTCAAGGCGCTCTACGAGGCGAAGAAGGCCCGGCCACCCGTGTTCCGCGCGCCACAGCAGGACATCGTCGGGCGACTCGAGGAACTCGGACTCACCGAGTACGCGCTGCAACTCGACCATCAGGGCTACGCCGTGGTACCGCCGGAGCGGGTCTCGACGCCCGACTTCGTCGAAAGGGTGCGGGAGACGGTGCTGCGGGTGGCGAAGGAACGTACCGGCGTGACCCACGAACTCGACAGGGCGGGGAATCCGGGTCGCTACATCACGGACGTGACGGGTGGCGACTCGTACCTCCTCTTCTACCTCCTGTTCGAGGACGAGGTGTTCGAGGAGTGGCTGGAGAACCCGGCCCTCGGCGCGATGATCGACTACATGCTGCGTGGCCAGGGACAGTTGTCGAGCATGGTGGCGTTCGTCCGCTGGCACAACCCGGACATCACCGACAAGCTGACCCTGAACCTGCACAGCGACTCGCCCGGCTCGCCCGAGGGCGTCCTGCCCCTCGGCTACGACCTGGTGTGCAACTCGGCGCTCGTGCTTACGCCCTACACGAAGGAGAACGGGGCGCTGGCGGTGGTTCCGGGTTCGCACCGCCTTGCCCGGCAGCCGCTCCCCGGAGAGGGCATCGACCGGGCGGTCCCGGTGGAGGCCGAGGTCGGTTCGCTCATCCTCTGGCACGGCGGCACCTGGCACGGCGCCTTCCGGCGCACCAATCCGGGTATCCGGCTGAACGTCACGTCCTATCACTGTCACCGCGCGCTCAAGACGCAGGAGAAGTACCAGTGGCACGTGCCCGACGAGATGCTCAAGCGCCGCAGCGCCCGCTTCGCCCGCATCCTGGGCGCGGACGACCCGATGGGTTGGGGTGCGGAAGGGCCGGACTTCCGCGGGCGCGCGCAATACACCGAGCGGACGGAGGAGGCCTCGACGGCCCAGTAGAGGAGGAACGGACATGGCACAGGCGATCGCCGACAGGATCCGGGTCATCGACATCGACACGCACATCTGCGAACCGGAGGACCTCTGGACCAGCCGGGTGTCGAAGAAGTGGGGCGACCTGGTGCCCCACGTCGTGAAATACCGGGACCTCGGGCGCGGGTCCGCGGGCACGGACAGCGCCCTCGTGCCGTCGGGCCTGTTCGACTGGGACCCCGACGACGACGTGTGGATCCTGGACGGCCAACCGACGATACCCACCGCCTTCATGGCCTGGGCCGGCCACGACCGGCCGCACCCGAGTCATCCGCACACCCTGGCCGACGCGCATCCGGGGTCCTACGACGCCGCGGCGCGCATCCGCGCCATGGACGAGATGGGCGTGCACGCCATGGCCGTCTTCCCGAACCTGAACATCAGCGGCGGAGGCCAGCACGGCCGGCTGGCGCAGAAGGAGCCGAAGCTCGCCCTCGAGTGCGTCCGCGCCTACAACGACTTCCTCACCGAGTGGTGCGGCGTGGATTCCGACCGGCTCCTGGCGCAGATGGCGCTGCCGCTGTGGGACATGGAGCAGTGTGTGGCCGAGGTGCACCGGGCGGCGAAGATGGGCCATCGCGCCGTGCTGATGACAAGCCAGCCCGACGGGCTCGGACTGCCGTGGCTGCCGGATCCCTACTGGAATCCCCTGTGGGAGACGGCGCAGGACCTCGGCCTGCCGGTCGCGTTCCACATCGGGGCGGACCGCGGCACCCCCATCTGGCCCGGCCACGACCGGCTCGCGACCGTCATGCAGCTCTCGACCCTGCTGTTCCTGAGCAACGCGACGTGCATCTGCGAACTCTTCGTCCGCGGCATCTCCCAACGGTCCCCGAGGCTAAACTTCGTTTCGGTGGAGCGCGGCGTGGGCTACCTGGCGTTCCTGCTGGAGTCGATGGACTGGCAGTGGCTGAACCAGGGTGCGGCCGCCTCGCGGCCGGACCTCAAGCTCAAGCCGAGCGAGTACTTCCGGCGCCAGATCTACGGCAGCTTCTGGTTCGAGGAGGAGAGCGCCCGGCGCACGCTGGACATCTTCCCGGACAACCTGTTCTACGAGACGGACTTCCCGCACCCGACGAGCATCTCGCCGGGTCCGCACCCGTTCTCGAAGGACGCCCGCACGGACATCGAGCACAAGTTCCGGGACGTGCCGCCCGAGATCACGCGCAAAGTCCTGCACGACAACGCGGCGCGGGTCTACCACCTGGACTGACGCCACCCGCCGGGCGTGCTCCGCCGCGGTCCATGGCCGCGGTTGTCCACATGTTTTCCACCGTGCTATAACCCCGCGCCCCTTTGAGGAGGGGACGACGGAAGGCAGGTCGGCACCGGCAGGTGCGCATCCTTCCTGCAGATTGGCTCCGTTCGGGACGCTAGGGCGGCCGACGTTTCCGGCCGCCCGTGCAGGGAGGACCGATGACTGTCGCCGGCCGCCGGCCGCGGGCGCGCTGCCCGTTTCCGCTCCCGCCTGCCCTGGTGGTGGCCGCGGCGCTGTTCGCGTTCCCCGCCGCGGCAGTGGAGATCCAAGGCGCCGAGGTGGTCTCCAATCCCGGAGCGGACAAGACGTACGCGACCGGCGATGCGATCGAGGTCGCGGTTTCGTTCGACGGCCCGGTCTACGTGACCCATAGCCCCAGCCTTACGTTCACCATTACGTTCACCTTTCAGGTCGGCCCACAGCAGCAGTCGGAGCAGAGGGAAATGCGGTTTGTCGACGGGGGTGGGACCCGGCGGCTGCTGTTTCGCTACCGCGTGCAGGAGGACGATCAGGACACCAACGGAATCTCCTTCGGGACGGGCGCGATCAACGGCGGGACTCTGACGGACGGCCAAGGTGTCGACGTGCCAAACGCACTCCCGGAAGCCCTGTCGGACGATGAGAACCACATGGTTGACGCGGTCGCGCCCGAGGCGACTGCCGTGACGATCGTCTCGGACCCGGGGGACGATGGGATCTATGCCGCGGGTGACCATATCGACCTCGAGGTGTCTTTCGACGAGGAGATCGTGGTGTCCGGTGCGCCCGAACTGCTGATCTCCGTCGGTACCCTGTCACGAGGCGCGGCCCTGCTCGAGGTGCGCCCACAGCGTTTGACCTTCCGCTACATCGTGCAGTCGGGGGACCTCGACGACGAGGACGGCATCTCCGTTCAGGAGGACGCGTTGCGGGGCGGCACTATTGAGGACGCGGTCGGGAACCCCGCAAAACGGGCGCTGACGGCCCTGGCGGCCAGCGCGAACCACAAAGTCGACGCCATCGAACCGCAGGTCAACGGCATGGAGATCACCTCGAACGCTGGAGACGACGACACCTACGTGGCCGGCGATGCCATCGAAGTCTCGGTGACATTCGACGAGGTCGTGCATGTCACCACCCCCTGCACGACGGCGACTCCGGTGGACCTCCAGTTGCTGCTGTCCGTTGGCGAACGGACGCGGGCCGCGGATCTCGTCGGCGGCAGCGGTACGCAGGCCCTGCGCTTTCGATACGTCGTGCAGGCGGGCGATCTGGACGACGACGGCATCAGCGTCGGCCCGACGGCCTTGCAGGGAGGGTGCCTCCGCGACCATGCGGGCAACCCTTCGGATCGTAGAGTGCCGTCTGTCCCCGCCCAGGCTGCCCACAAGGTAAACGCCGGCGGTACCGAACCGCCGCTCGTGACGGAGGTCGAGATCGTCTCCACCCCGCAGGCGGGCGCCACCTACGCCACCGGCGAGGCCATCGAGGTCGAAGTCACCTTCGACAAGCAGGTCCACGTCACCGGCGAGCCGGTCCTGACCCTTTCCATCGGCGCCCACTCGCGTGACGCCGCCTTCGCCACGGGCAGCGGCACGACCCGCCTCGAGTTCCGCTACGTGGTCCAGGAAGGCGACCTCGACGAGGACGGGATCAGCATCGCGCCGAATGCGCTGCGTGGGGGTGTGATCGAGGACAGCGTGGGCAATGCCGCGGTCCGGACCTTCCGCGGGCTGCCGGCCGATTCCGGACACGGCGTGCGCGGGATCGGTTCGCTGCAGGCCACCCTCGCGATCGTATCGGCCCCGCGGTCGGGAGATACCTATGGCCTCGAGGAAGACATCGAGGTCACGGTGACGTTCGCCGGCGTGGTACACGTCACGGGCGACCCGATCCTGGAGCTCTCGATCGGTGGCAACACGCGCACGGCGATGTTCACGACGGGCAGCGGGACCCGCGCTCTCCGGTTCCGCTACACGGTGCAGGCCGGCGACCTCGACGAGGACGGCATCAGCATCGCGAGCGGCGCGTTGCGCGAGGGCGAGATCACGAGCGGCAGCGGTGGGGTGGTCGCGGTCTACTTCCAGGCCCTCCCGGCGCAGCCCCGGCACAAGGTGAACGGGATCGTGGGGCCGCGGGTGACAGCGGTGCGGATCGTCTCGCAGCCGGCGAGCGGCGATACGTACGGCCCCGGCGAGCAGATCGACCTGGCCGTCGTCTTCGACGCTGCCGTCCACGTGACCGGCAGCCCGGTGCTCGGCGTCTCGTTGGGACCGAGTACGCGCTCGGCGGAGTACCTAAGGGGGAGCGGCACGGACACATTGACGTTCCGGTACACGGTCCAGGAAGGGGACGTCGATGCGGATGGCGTAAGCGTGGCCGCGAACGCGCTCTCGGGTGGGGCGATAGCCGGTGCCAGCGGAGACCCCGCGTCCGGGATCTTCGCCGGGCTCCCCGCGCAACCCGGACACAAGGTGGACGCCGAGCGGCCGACGGTGCTGGCAGTGTGGATCGCGTCGAGTCCGACTGCGGATCAAACCTATCGTCTCGGGGAAGCCATCGAGGTGGCGATCACTTTCAACGACGTCGTACACGTGACCGGAGACCCGACCCTGACCCTGTCGGTGGGCGGCGTGTCCCGGGCGGCCGGGCTGGTGTCGGGAAGCGGCTCGGACTCGTTGACGTTCCGCTACACGGTCCAGCAGGGCGAGTTGGATGAGGACGGGATCAGCATCGGGGCCAACGCGCTGTCCGGCGGGGTCATCGCCGACATCAACGGGAACGGCGTGGTGCTGACCTTCCAGGGTCTGCCCGCCCAGGCCGGTCACAAGGTGGACGGCACGGTGACGGCCGTAACCGGCGTGGCGATCGTTTCCGGTCCCGCAGGGAACCGGACCTATCTGGCGGGGGAAGCCATCGACGTCGCTGTCACTTTCGGCGGCGTGGTGCATGTGCGCGGCGAGCCCGTCCTGGCAGTACTGGTGGGAGGCGGCACGCGGGACGCGGTCCTCCTGTCGGGGAGCGGGACCGACACGCTGACATTCCGGTATGTCGTGCGGGAGGGGGACCTCGACGGCGACGGTGTGAGTATCGCGGCGAACGCCCTGTCGGGCGGAACGATCGAAGACACGGCGGGCAATGCCGTCACGAGGGGTTTCGCGGCCTTGCCGGCGGATCCCGCCCACCGCGTGGATGCCGTGGGCCCGACGGTTTCCGGAGTACGGATCGTCTCGACTCCGGAGGACGACGCCAACTACGACACGTCAGAAACCAACGAAGATGAAGAGCGTTTAGAAGAGGCAGTGCGTGTGAACTGATATAATGTCCTG
>VXNE01000092.1 GCA_009840715.1 Gammaproteobacteria bacterium | reverse complement strand
CTTATTCGTCGCCCCCGCCGTGGGCCTCGCTCTCCCGGGAGTTAAACAAAACCCCCCCCCCCCCAAATGGGGGCCCCGCCTGTGTCACCGGTCAGAACTTGTACCGGAACCCGACGTTGTAGCGCGGGCCGGCCTGCCCCGCGAAGAGCGTCTGCGCTTCGTCCCGTCCATAGACATGCGTGGTCTCGTCCGTCACGTTCAGCGCGTCGAAGTAGACCTGCATGTTGTCCCTGAACCAGTAGCTCACGGACAGGTCCACCTGCTGGTAGGAAGCCACGTGGGTCGGCGGCCCGGCCCCGACGTTCGCCTGGCCGGTGCCGGCCAGAAAGTCGTCGCGCCAGTTGTACGCCACCCGCACGCTGAGGTCGTTCTTGTCGTAGAAGACGATCGCGTTGGCCGAGTCCGAAAGGCCCGTGAGCACGAACTGCTGCAGGAGGCTGAAGTTGTCGTAGCCGACGTCCGCATCGACGATCGTGGCGTTGACGATCGCCCCGAAGCCCGTCTCGCCGAACGTGTGCTGGACGACGAACTCCCAGCCCTTCATGGTGGCCTGCTCGATGTTGACCGGCACCGTGAGGTTGAACGGCGACGCCGGGTCGCGGCCCGGCACCCCGGAAATGACCCCGTTCGCGGCATCCACGCCGGGGGCGTCGGCCCGGTTCTCGAGGATCCACGAGTACAGCGTCCCGGAGTCGGTGCTGCCCGTGGCGGCGCGCGCCTCTTCGGCCAGCGGTCCCAGGGCGGGATGCGGCAGGCCGAACGTCTCTTCCACGACCGAGGACGTGCCGATGAAGTTCTCCACGTCCTTGTGGAAGTAGCCGACCGCCACGTAACTGTCGTCGCCGTAGTACCACTCGAGGGACAGGTCCGTGTTCTCGGACTCGAACGGCAGCAGGTTGGGGTTGCCACGGTTGCCCGTACCGCCATCGACGCGCACGAGGGAGTTGATCGTCTGCCCGCCCTGGATGTCCCCGTAGTTCGGCCGCGTCATCGTCCTGCTCCACGAGATGCGCCCGACGAGGGAGTCCATCAGGTCGATCCTGAAGTCCATGTTCGGCAGGACGATGTCGTAGTCACCCTCGAGTTCCGTGAACTCGGGCGGGCCCTGCAGGGCGGTCAGCTCGTTCCCGGCGATCCAGTTGATGGCCGAGTACGCGGGAGACAGCGCCTGCGAGGCGATGTCCGTACGCTCGTAGCGCGCCCCGAGCCGAAGCCCGACGGGCATGTAGCCGAACTCCGTGGCGAGGTTGACCTGGAAGTAGACCGCCTCGGTCTCTTCCGTGGTGCGACGGTCGCTGGTGAAACGGCTGGACGTGCACAGGCCGGTCCCGCAATCGCCCATGTCCGCCAGCATGAAGGTGGTCGCGTCCCCCGATGCCATGAGCGCCTCGGTTCTCGCGATCATCTCGGCCATGTCGAAGGTGTAGAAGTCGACCTGGCGCCGGTCGTCGCCGCCGCCCGGGACCTCGTCGAAGGCGCTGTGGGCGGAGGCGGGTTCGAGCAGGTCCGCGATCGCCCCCGGCTGCGTCACGCCGCCCCAGGCGTCCCGCTGCACTACGGAGCCCGCGGAGCGGTTGTTGACCTCGGTCATCTGTATGCCGAAGTCGATGCTCTCGACGAACCCCACGTCGAAGTCGTACGTGCCGCCGAGCCGCGTCTGCTCGATGTCCATCTTCGAGAGGTTGTTGGTGAAGACGCTGCCGGTCACGATCATGTCGTCCGGCGACAGCGGGTTCCCCAGCGTCAGCTCCAGCACCGGCAGGTCCTTGCCGAAATACCCCGTGGTCCTGTTGCGGCTGAACGCGGCCATGGAGAGCAGCGAGGAGTCCCCGAACCGGCTGGCCGGCGCGCGCTCCGCGTCCGAATCGTGGTAGTCGAACTCGAGCGTCATCCGGTCCGTCATGTCCCACATCAGGTTGAGCCCGGTCGAACCGTTCTCGGTCTGCCAGGCATCCTGTCCCGCGCCCATCGAGTAGTCGCTGTTGGCGGAGTTCTCCGTGTACACGAGCGGCGACGCCTGCGGACCGTCCGTCCAGACCGTCTCCTGGCCGCCGAAGTTGAACCACGCCGAAAGGTTGTTGTACGTCCTCTCGAGCTCCACCTCCGAGTAGGTGTAGTCGAGCGTCGCGACGAAGCCGGGGGTGGGCTCCCACTGCAGGGTGAGCTGGCCGTTCGTGCGTACCCGCTCATACTCCGCGAGTTCGTAACCGATGCTCTGGGGTACGGAATAGAGGTCGCCCGCGCCCGGACGGTTCTGCTGGTTGGGGTCGCCCGCCGGAGGAATGCCGCCCCACTCCGAGGGGCCGACGCCGCACCAGCAGTTGTCGACCTCGCCGGGGAAGGTGCGCCACCCGCCGACGCTCGCGGTGTTGGCGCCGTTGTTGCGGTCCTGGCGCACGGCGGAGAGGGCGATGCCAACGGTGTCGTCCGCGAAGGTGTTCGAGAAGAGCGCCGACACCTCCGGGGTGAACTCGTCGCCCCGCTCGGTCGAGGTGTCGTTCAGGCCGCTTGCGGCAGCCGTGAAGGCCGGCCCCGGAGCATCCAGGGGCCGGGTCGTGCGGATGTTGATGGTCGAACCGATCCCGCCGGTCGGCACGTTCGCCTGGCCGCTCTTGTAAACCTCCACGGCGCTGATGCCCTCGGACGCGAGGTCACCGAAGTCGAAGGACCGGCCGAGCCCGCTCGTCGTCGGCATCTGGCGGCCGTTGAGGAGCACGAGGTTGAAGTCGGGACCGAAGCCCCGGACGGTCACGCGCGCGCCTTCGCCCCGCTCCCGGTCGATGGACACGCCGGTGATGCGTTGCAGGGACTCCGCGAGGTTGCTGTCGGGAAAGTCGCCGATGTCCTCCGCCGTGATGGCGTCCACCACGCCGTCCCGGTTGCGCTTGAGATCCATGGAGCGCTTGAGGCTCTGGCGGATCCCCACCACCACGATCTCCTCGAGGGCGGTCGACTGGGCGGCGGAGCCGGGCTGCGGCTGCTCCTCCCCCTGGGCGGCGCCGCCGGCGAGTGCGAGCGATATCGCCGCGGCGAGCGGTGACTTCCGGAAAATCTCGGCAGGCATGCTTCCAGTTCCTCTCCAGTCGACCAGCCACCGACGGTGCACGGCGCGAGCCCTCCCCACCGAAGATGATAACGCTGTCATTTCCGCTTATAGGCCATGGCGACAGCGTTGTCAAACCCGTAATCCAACCCGAATCCGGCCGGGAAACGCGGCACGTTGCCGGCGGCGCTGGGCCATGGCAACGGAAGCCGTCCGGCGAAGTCTTCCCGCCCGAGCAGCACCTCACCGACGCCCAGGCCTTCGCTGCCCGGCAGCCAGGCCGCCACGAACGCGGTGGAAGCGGCCATTTCCTCCTCCACGACCAGGGGCCGGCCCGAGATCAGCACGGCGACGACCGGCACGCCGCGCGCGGCGATGCGCCGAATGCACGCCACGTCTTCCGGGTGCACCTCGGCCAGGACCTGGGAGCGCGCATACGGTTCCAGCGGATTCATGAGACCGTCCACCGCCGACCCCGCCTCCACGAGCATTTCGTCGCCGGACCGGATGTCGCCGAAACCCTCGGCGTAGGCCGTCTCGCCCACCACCACCACGGCCACGTCGTCCCGGTCCGGGTCCGCGTCGCCGCCGTCTTCGCTCAAGCGCGCATGCGGGGCCAGCGCGTGGATGCCCTGCCACACCGTGGTGCCCGCGATCGTGTCGTTGCCCTTCTCTCCCTGCCAGCTCAGCGTCCAGCCACCGCACTGGTGGCCGAGATCGTGGGCGCTCTTGCCGGCGACCAGGATCCGCGACGCGGGATCGAGGGGCAGCAGGTTGCCGGCGTTCTTCAGCAGGACGAGCGACCGGCGCACCGCGCGCCGGGCGACCTCCCGGTGCGCGTCGCAACCGGTGCAGGCCACCTCCACCCCGGGCCGACGAGCAGGCCTCGGCCGGTCGAAGACCCCACTGCGCAGCTTCGTGCGCAGGATGCGGCGCACGGCGTCGTCGATCCGGGCCGGACTGACTCCACCTCCGTGGACCTCCGCTTCCAGGGTGTCGATGAACTCCCGCCACCGCTCGGGAACCATGAACATGTCGAGCCCCGCATTCACCGACAGGCGCACGGCGGTCGCGTATTCCTCGTGCAGGAAATCGATCCCGTCCCAGTCCGAGACGACGAGCCCCTTGAAGCCGAGCCTTCCCTTGAGGACATCGGTCACCAGGAAGCGGCTGCCGTGACACTTCTCGCCGTTCCAGCTGTTGAACGACACCATGACCGTCATGACGCCGGCCTCGAAGGCCGGGTAGTACGGCGCGACATGCGTCGCCTCGAGTTCCTCCCAGGACAGGGTGGTCTCGCCCTGGTCGATGCCGTGGCCGGTGCCGCCGTCGCCGACCCAGTGCTTCACGCAGGCGACGATGTCCTCCCCCTGCAGCGCCTCGACGTAGCGGCGCCCGAACCGCCCCGCGCGCCGCGGGTCGTTGCCGTAGCTCTCGTACGTGCGTCCCCAGCGGCAGTCCTGCACCACCGCGAGCACTGGCGCGAAGTTCCAGTCGAGGCCGCTTGCCAGCATCTCCCGCGCGGTGACGCCGGCCGCCTCGGCAACAAGTTCCACATTGCCCGCCGCCCCCAGGCCGATGTTGTGCGGCAGGATCGTCGCGCCCGCGACGTTGTTGTTGCCATGGACCGCATCGCACCCGAACAGGATCGGGATGCCGAGGCTGTCCTCGTCGCCGACCGCGGCCTGCCAGAACGCGTCGTTCATGCGCACCCAGTCCGCCGGCGCGTTGCCTCCCGGATGCGAGCCGCCGCCAGAGAGCACGGCGCCCAGCGCATTCCGCTTCACGTCCTCGGGAGTCACCGAGCCGCGCTCCGCCATGGTCATCTGGCCGATCTTCTGACGCAGGCTCAGGCGCGCCAGCCAAGCGTCGACCACGGCCTCCTGACGGGCGTCTCGCATCGCGAGGCTCAGCCCCCGACGACCAGGAACGGCAGGTTGGCGTGCGCGACGGCGCCCCGGCCGTCGCCCACGTAGACGAACAGCCGGTACGCGCCTGGCTCTTCGGGGGCAAGCAGATCGATCTGCCCTGCTCCGCGACGCACGCTCGTCAACGCGACGCGGTCCGGGACGGTCTCCGCGTCGCCGCCGGACTGCGTTGCCTCGCTCTCCCGCATCAGCACCCAGTCGAAGCCCAGCAGGTCGTCCTCCGGGTCGCGTGCCTCCACGGACGCGGCGTACGTTGCCCCGGCCCGAAGACGCACGTGATCTGTCGCGCGTCTCCCGTCGAGCGTGAGATCGAGGAGCCGCGGCGCCCGGTTGAGCGGCCAGGCGCCGGTCCAGACGCGCTGCAGCACGTCCACCGTTTCCGTACGCCGACCGTCCGTCGCGAACACGCCGTACCAGGTCGGCGTGCGTTCCTGCTTCTGGCCCCACAGGAACGCGTAGCTGCCGATGAACTGCCCGCCCGGCGCGATGACCTGTTCGTAGCCTTCGCGATAGCGCTGCGCTTTCGCAGTGCTCGTCGGCTCGATGGGCGCGCCCCAAGGGGTGTGGGGCACTTCCCAGTGGCCGATCGTGCCCCACTCGGTAACCATGACCGGCCATTCGAGCGACGCCTCCGCGAGCGCCGTCGGCAGGCCCGCGAGCCCCCCGTAAACCTGCACGCTCAGGAAGTCCAGATCCGGCGCGCGCGTTTCGAGGACCCTTGCGAGGGTCGGGTCGATTCCGGCCGTCGCCGTCGTTGTCGGGTGCTGGGGATCCAGCGCGTGGATCATCCTCGAGATGTCGTTCACCGCGTCGTACACCCGCGGGTTCGTGAAGTCATGGTTGAGTTCATTGCCAATGATCCAGAACAGCAGCGCCGGGTGGTCGCGGTGCGCGAGCACGGCGCGCCGCGCGCGCTCGAACTGTCGCTTGACGGCCTCCGTGTCGTCGTAGTCGAAGCCGTGGCGTTCCCGCTCAAGGTCCAGGCATAGCGCGACGGTCATGCCCAACCCGTGCGCGCGGTCCAGGATGCTGCCGTCGCCTACGGCCCAGGTGCGGACCGAGTTGCCGCCATGACGGGCGAGGGACGCCAGACCCGCGGCGCCCTGCACGCCCGCGCCGCGAACCGCGTAGGGCTCACCGCCGCGATACAGCGCATACGCGCCCGCGTCGCCGCGCACTTCGACCGTTACCGCGGACCCCTCGGCGCCCGCTCGCGCGACCGACCCACCGAGAATCGCCGCGCCCAGCAACACCCATGGCGCGCAAGGCAGCAAGCCCATCGCCTCCATCACCCGTCGCGAAGCCGGTTGTTCTACCAGCCCGCTGACAGCGCTGTCAACGCCGGTGACCTGGACTCACGCGTGACTGGTCGTGGATTCCCGAATGATGAGTTCGCACTCGAACGGCCGCTCCGGAGACTCCGCGGGTTCGCCGTTCAGCCGTTCGATGAGCAACGTCGTCGCGGTCTCCGCCATGCCGGCGATGGGCTGCCGCGCCGTGGTCAGCGACGGCCACACCCGTGAAGCGATCTGCGTGTCGTCGAAACCCGTGATCGAGAGATCCTCCGGTACGGACAGGCCCCTTTCCCGGGCCTCGAAGAGCACGCCCGCCGCCA
>VXNE01000168.1 GCA_009840715.1 Gammaproteobacteria bacterium | reverse complement strand
CCGATCTGGCCCTGCTGTCGGGGCTGACGCGGCTGACCACGTTGTCGATCGAGACCCACCCCGGCGCGGACCTGTCGCCGCGAGCGCCGCTGAATCTCAGGTCGCTCGACGTCAGCGGGACGTCCGTCGCGCTCGAGGACGTGGTCGCGTTGCCGGGATCGCGGGCGCTGTCCTCCCTGACAGCGGGCGCCCTGGAAATCGACGACGTCGCGCCGGTCGCACAGTTTCGCGCCCTGCGCACACTGCGACTGCCCGACAACCGGGTCACCGATCTTGCCCCATTGCGCGGCCTGTCCGGCCTGGAATGGCTCGAACTCCAGGACAATCGCATCGACGACATCGGGCCGCTCGGGCCGCTTTCCCGGCTCCGACAGCTCAACCTGGCCGACAACAACATCTCCGACGTTGGCCCCCTCAAGGGCCTCGCGGGGCTCCGGGACCTGGATCTTGGCCGCAACGACCTGACGGACATCGGCCCGCTGGGCGATCTGCCCCGCCTGCTGTTCCTCGACCTGCCGCACAACCGGCTATCCGATCTGGGCCCGCTGGGTGGCCTGCCGAGCGTGCGGTTCCTCGACCTGAGCGGCAACGAGGTGTCGGACGTCAGCCCGTTGGCGGGCCTGACCGGGCTGGTCTCGCTACGCCTGACCGATAACCACGTATCCGACATCGGCCCGCTGGTGCGCCGCGAACTCTGGGACCTCGACGGCGGCAGCGCCTTCCTGTTCGTGGACGCCAACCCCCTGGACGCCACGTCCCTGAACGAGCACATCCCGACGCTGGAGTCCTGGGGTGTCAGGGTCGTCGAGCCCTTCGCCCTGTTCGATGACTTGCGCCGCGAGGTCGCCATCACCGATCCCGTACTCCACGCACTCGTCGCGCAGACCGTCGCGGAGGACTTCGCCTACGTGGACGGGCCGATCACCACGAACTCCATCGGCCGGCTGACACGCCTGCGCGGGCGCAACGCGGGGGTCGCGGACCTCTCTGGACTCGAGGCGGCCACCGCGCTCGCGTCGGTCTTTCTCGCTTCCAACCTGGTGTCCGACCTGGCCCCCTGGCTGCGCTGTCCGGGCTCGGTGCGGTGGACCTTTCCGACAACCTGATCGAAGACCTCTCGCCGCTGGTCGATAACCCGGGCATCGGCGCCCGCGACTGGATCACCGTGACCGGCAACCCCTTGAGCGAAGAGTCCCTCAACGTCCACGTACCGGCGCTCCGCGACCGCGGCGTGCAGGTCGCCGTCGATGCCGTCCGCCTGCTCGTGCCCCCGGACACGCGCGCGGCAAGCTTCGACGTGTCCGGCTATTTTGAGGCCACCGCGGGCGCCGACGCGGTCGTCGCGGTGGGGAGCGATGCAGCGGACGGAGTTGACGCGGAGCTGGAAGACGGCACGTTGCAGGTGTCGCTCGGCGCGGTGGGGGGCCCGACGACGGTGAACGTGACGGCTACGGACAGCAACGGGAACACCGATACCCTCGCGTTCCACGTCTCGGTCCGCCAGGTGATCGCCCTGTTCCCCTCCGCGGCCACCACGGCCTACGAGGGCTTCGTCCGCGTCACCAACCACTCATCGAAGCCGGGTAGGGCGGTCATCCACGCCACCGACGACGAAGGCCGCCGCCACGGGCCCGCGACGCTGTCCCTGGGCGCCCACGCCACCGCCCCGTTCAACTCCCGGGACCTCGAGCACGGTAATGCGGCCAAGGGCCTGTCGGACGGCGTCGGCGCGGGAGTGGGCGACTGGCGCCTCGACTTCGGCAGCAACCTGGACGTCGAGGTGCTCGGCTACGCGCGCACGGCGGACGGCTTCGTGACCACGCTGCACGAGCTGTCGCCGCGCAGCGTGGACGACCGGACGCTGCCGTTCCTGAACCCAGGCAGCAACACCGCGCAGGTGAGCCGGTTGCGGCTGGTCAACACGGGCGCCGAGGACGCGGCGGTCAGCGTCACGGGAGTGGACGACCAGGGACGTTCGCCCGGCGATGCGGTGCGTTTCAGCGTCGCCCCGGGCACAGCCCGCACCCTGACGGCAGCCGACCTGGAAGCGGGCGAGGCCACCACGGGCGCCCTGGGCGACGGCTCCGGCAAGTGGCGTCTGATCGTGGCGTCAGCGGACCCGGTGTACGCGATGAGCTTGCTCGAGAGCCCCACCGGGCACCTGACGAACCTCTCGAGCGGTCCGGTCCGGGCCGCGGATGGCACACACACCGTGCCGCTGTTCCCCGCGGCGGGCGACCCGGACGGCCGCCAGGGCTTCGTACGCGTCGTGAATCGCGAAGACCGGACCGGTACCGTAGCGATCGCCGCGATCGACGATGCGGGCCAGCGCCATGGCAGCGTGACCCTCACGCTTTCCGCCGGCGCGACGGCGCCGTTCAACTCCAACGACCTGGAACAGGGCAATCCCGACAAGGGCCTGACCAGTGGCGTGGGCGCCGGCACTGGAGACTGGCGCCTGGCCCTGACCGCCGATGTCGCCATCGACGTCTACGCTTACATCCGCCACACCGACGGGTTCGTCACTTCGATGCACGACGCCGCACCCGTGCTCGACACGCACCATCGAGTCGGGTTCCTCAACCCGGGGAGTAACCGCGACCAGGTGAGTTCGCTGCGGCTGGTCAATCCCGGCATGGCTTCTGCGGAAGTAGTCATCGCCGGCCGAGACGACCGCGGGGAGTCCGCAGACGACGCCGTCCGCCTGACCGTCCCGGCCGGAGCGGCCCGCGCCTACACCGCGGCCCAACTGGAAGAGGGCGCTGCCGACCTGCGTGGCGCCCTCGGCGACGGAGCGGGCAAGTGGCGCCTGACCGTCGACTCGAGCGAGCCCATCCTGGTAATGAGCGTGCTGGCGAGCCCTACCGGCCACCTGACCAACCTCTCCACCGCCCCGATGCGCTGACGCTCGCTCCCTGTCCCGCCGCGCGCTCCGATCCTGCCGAACGCCCCCACGCAACATCGCCCATTTCAATTGCGCCCTGGACTCTGCCGGTGGCCCGGTTCCACGGGCGGTTTGAATAGGGCGATGTTCCGGTGGGGAGAATGCCCATCGCGAAGCTTGCCCTTCGGAACCGACGCGACTCGAGCACGGAGCGTTTCCACGGGCCGTCCACGGGTGCGGTCCCCTCAAGCAGCAGAGCGCCGGTGGGCGGGCGGTGGAAAACGCGGGCCAAGCGAACGGGACACACGGAAATTGCGTCCTACAAAGCGCGTAGGACGCCCCCCATTCCAGCGTGAGCTATCGCCCACATCGGCGCCGACACCACGGTCTTTGGCCTGCAGACACCGGCTTGCCCACGTCGTCGCGCAGGGCGATCTGCGGTCCGGATTCCAGGAGATCCGTGGCGAGATCCAGTCCGTGGACCACACCGTGAAGCTCGTTCGGTCCGACCTGGACGGCAAGATCGATCAGGTCAACACGGAACTCGGCGGCAGGATCGCGGCGCTCGACTCGAAACTGACCTTCATGATCGCCGGGATGGGTCTCCTTGTCGCCGCCGTAACCCTGGTCGGCAGGATGGGCGTCTTCTAGCCCGGGTCACCGAGTGCCCCGGGCTCGACTGGCGCGACGCAAGCGCCGGGTCGTCCCAGCAGCCGTGACGCCCGTTCCGCAGCCTCCGCCAAGCGGCTGACGCGGCGCACCTCGGCTTTACGGCGCTCCCAGTCATCACCCTGCTGCCAAGCGCCGGCCATTGGCGCCTGACCGTCGACTCGAGCGAGCCCATCCTGCCTTCCGCTCCAACGCAACATCGCCCATTTCAATCGCGCTCTGGACTCTGCTGGTAGCCCGATTCCACGGGCATCTGTGAAATGGGCGATGTTCCGGTGGGGAGGATGCCCATCGCCGGGGTAGGCCTCTTTGTCGCCGCCGTGACGCTGGCCAGCAGTATGGGCGTCTTCTAGCCCGAGGCACCGAGCGCGCAGGGCTCGACCAACGCCTCGTATGGGCGGCCCTCGTAGTCGCCCGAGCCAGGATCGTGCAAGCCCCGGCGCGGGAGGGGACAAGCCCCTCCCCTACAGCCGCGTCTCGACAGAGACGCTGAACAGGCCATTCCCGTAGTCCGGCATGGCGCGGCCGAATGAGAGGACGTTGCGGGCCGCGGACAGCCCCAGACCGTCGACGGCCCAGTCCGCGGCGCCGTAGTCCTCCAGGTAGTACCGCAGCACGAGCACCGTGCGGCGCGTCATCCGAACACGTGTGCGAACGTCGACCGCGCGGTGCTCCGAGAGAAGCTCCGGGAACCCGGCCTCCACGCCCGCGGTTTCCGTGCCGTAACTTCCGCGACCCTTCGAGCGGCTGTAGGTGACGGTGAGGCTCAGGCCGTCGCGCAGGAGGTCCCGCAGTTCCAGGGTCAGTCCGTCCGTGTCCACGGTGTCGCGCGTCCCGTACCACCAGTCGGCCAAGCCGAACACGCTGCTGCCCGCGGTCCTCGCGTCCGACTCTCGGACGGCGTGGAAGGCGGAGAAAGCCACTCCCGCGCGCGGTGCGTAGGTGAAGTCCGCGCCCCAGCCCCGATCCTCGTCGCGCTGCAGGCCCAGGGCCGAGTCGGGGTAATCGTGCTTGCGATAGTCGGCATCGACTCCAACCGATAGGCCCACGCCCGGGAACTGATAGTCGAGCTCCGCGGTCCAGGCCCGCTGGTCGCGCGCTGCCTGGTGGAAGCGCCGCGTGCGTGGATTGTTGACCGTGAGGTCCCGGAACGCGGACGCGTCGCGGCTACCGTCGGCGAAGCGGAGCGCGAGGCGGAACCCCCGCAGATCGGTGGCGAGGAGTTCAACCCAGCTTCTCCGGGTGTCGTTGCGCGCGATCTCCGCGGGAGCGCGGCGGATGCGCGAGCGCTCGGAACCGGCCCCGACCCTGAGGCGCCGCGAGAGACGGTACTGCAGCCGCAACTCGGTGGACGCCCGCTCGAACCCATAGACGCGGCTGCTGCGCGGCGCGGTGGCGAACAGGTCGCCCAGGACCGGCGTCAGCAACAGCGTCCGGGTGTCGTTGTCCCGTTCCCTGCGCCGGTGCTTGAGGCTGACCCGGAGCCGGTCCGTAGGGCGGCTGACCACGGCCAGCGAACCGGCGAGGACGCTCGCCCGTCCGCGCAGGCTGTCGGCGGGCAGCGGGTCCACGCGCACGCCTGGGTTGGTGGTGTACGGCAGGAACGGGGCATCTTGCCGGTGCCGTCCCCGGACCAGCGACCCGCTGACCGCGGTGCGCCCCCGGGTCCAGCGGGACACCAGCGAGAGCGTGCGTGCGTCGCTGTCCGGCGCGAGACCCTTGCGCCCGGTCGCGGGGTAGCCCGAGTACGCGTTTTCCCACTCCAGGTAGTGGTCGCCGTTCCCGAACCGCGACTCGCGCAGCCCCGCTGCGACGAGGAACGTCCCGGCTTCGAAACGCAACTGTCCTCCCAGCTCTTCCGTCCGGTAGTCGATGGGCTTTGGCAGTCCCGCGGTCTGGTACAGGAAGTCGGCGTGGGTCTCCCCGGTACCCTTCTTCGTCTCGCGCAGGTAATCGGCGTCCCCCCGCCAGCGCGGAAGGGGGCGGAAGTACGCCGCCGCGGAAGCCCGACGGCGCTGAGTCACGTTGTCGAACGCCGTCGCGGCATCCGACAGCCCGGTCATGGCCGCGGTGTCGAAAGCGGGGACCCAGCCATCCGGCAGCGCGAGGTCCGTTCTTCCCCGGTAAGGCGTGCGCCCGTCCGTGGCCACGTTGCGGGGAATCTCCCGCCAGCGGAGCGCGACCCCGCCAAGCGCATCCCCGTATGCGATGGCCACGTCCCGCGCGTCGAGCCCGAGGTGATCCCCCCGCACGGTTACCGTACGACCATCCGCGCCGCGTTGGCCATACGCGACCTGGGCGTCGATCTGCGTCCCGTCCTCGTCCAGCCCGTTGTCGCGGCCGAAGCGGGGCTCGGCATCTTCCACGGCGAGCGCTCCGACGGTCCAGCTTCCCTCCCGGTAAGAGGCGGTCTCGAACGGGCAGAGGCGGCAGCGCCAGCGGTCGCTCCGCACCTTGTCGTAGTTGACGTCCACCGGCGCCCCGGCGCTGGACTCCCCCACGGCGAACGCCGGGAGCAACGTGGCGACAGCCAGGAGCGACGGGCCGCGCTTCATCGCCGCAGGTACCCTCCGGAAGGATGGTTCGACCCATGCACCTCGGTATGACAGTTCAGGCACGCCTGCGCGATGAGGAACTCGGAGACGGGTCCCGGGGGAAGCTGCGCGGCCACCTGCGGAAAGCTCCGATGCCCGGCGGACGAGTGGCAGCCCTGGCACAGTTGCGGCGCCCGGCGCACCAGGAGCGCCGGCTGGTTGGACCCGTGCGGCACGTGGCAGATCGAACAGTCCTCGACCGCCGGCGGGTGTTCCCACAGGAACGGCCCGCGCATCTCCGCGTGGCACTGGAAGCAGGTCTCGTTCGTCGTAGCGCCGACCGCCAACGCCTCGCCGACGCTGCCGTGGGGGTCGTGGCAGTCGCGGCAGATGAGCTGGTTCTCCCGCATCGGATGGGACGACCGCTTGAGCGCGTCCGCGGCGACATGCCGGTGGCAGTCCGTACACACCCCGGACTGGGTCGCTTTCGCGCGCACGGGGTCGGTGGGCGCGT
>VXNE01000324.1:4169-6616 GCA_009840715.1 Gammaproteobacteria bacterium | reverse complement strand
GGATATCACCGGGTTGTACGTCGCGGGGGCTACGAACGAAACGATGATCGAGAGGAAGATCGCGATCCAGTAGAAGCTCAGGAAGAGATCGAGCGTGCGGTAGACGCCGCCGACGATCGCGCCGACCTCGAGACCGAGGGACCGGATGAGTTCGACGACGGTCGCGTTGCTGTAGCTGCCCGTCATGATGACCGCCACGATGATGGTGACGATGCTCACGATCCACGTGGCCACGAAGGCCGCGAAGTCGAGGTTGCGGTACGAAGGGATGACGATGCGGAGTGGCTTCAGGATCGGGTCCGTGTACCGCACGATGCCCTGGGAGATCGGGTTGTAGAAGTCCGCGCGCGTGGCCTGCAGGATGAAGCGGATCAGGAACAGGACCGCGACCGCGCTCAGGATGAACTGGATGACGAAGGCGACCGGTCCGCCCATGGCTACTCCCCGAACTCCTTGCCCAGTTCCCGGGATCGATGCCAGGCGCCCTCGATCGCCTGGCGAATCGCGGCGTCCACCCGGTTCGACGCAAGTATAGAAAGGGCGCGTTCGGTCGTGCCACCGGGAGACGTGACGCGTGCCCGCAAAGTTGCGGGATCCGCGTCGCCCGCGGCGGCCATCCGGGCCGCTCCGAGCGCCGTTGCGACGGCGATGCGCCTCGCCGCGTCGGCATCGACGCCGATGGCGGCCCCCGCGTCGACCATGGCTTCGAGCAGGTAGAAGAAGTAGGCGGGACCGCTGCCTGACAAGGCGGTCACGGCGTCGAGGCTCTCCTCCTCGTCGAACCACACGATCTCGCCGGCGGCGGACAGGATGCGTTCGGCCAGCTTCCGGTGCCCGGCGTTGACCGCCCCGCTGGGCACCGCACCCGTGATGCCGGCGCCGAGAAGCGCCGGCGTGTTCGGCATGCAGCGCACGATGGGCTGGCCGGCGGAAGTCCATCGCGCGATGGCATGCATCGGCACGCCCGCGGCGATGGAGATGACGAGCTGGGCGGGATCGAGTTCGGTGGCGGCCACGGCCTCGGCGATCTGCTGGGGCTTCACCGCGAGCACCACGGCGTCGGCCCCGGCCGCGGCCGCGGCATTGTCGGCGGTGGTCGACGCGCCCTCGAACCGCGCGAGTTGCGCCGGCACGGGATCCGCGACGGCGATGTCGAAGGACGCGCCCGCGCGCAACCCGTTGACCATCGCGAAGGCCATGTTGCCGCCGCCGATGAAGGCGATGCGCGTCATCTCATGCCCCGCTCGCGCGAGCGTTCCTCGGACCGAAGATAGCCGTCCCGATGCGCACGCACGTCGCGCCCTCGGCGATGGCCACCTCGAAGTCCGCGGTCATGCCCATCGACAGTGTGTCCCAGTGGTCGCCGCCGGCGGAGCGGTGGATCTCGAAGAGTTCCCGCATGCGAGAGAAGCTGCTGCGCATCTCCTCCGGGTCGTCGCGGGGCGCCGGAATCGCCATCAGCCCCCGCAGCCGCAGCCGGTCGAGACCGCGCACGGTCTGGACAAGCTCGGGAATCCCCTGAGGGTCGACCCCGGCCTTGCTCGCCTCGGCGTCGACGTTCACCTGGATGCAGACGTCGAGCGGCGGCAGGTCGCCGCGGTGCCGGTGCAGCCGCTCGGCGATGCGCGGCCGCTCGAGGGTGTGCACCCAATGGAAGTAGCGGGCGATATCGCGCGTCTTGTTCGACTGGACCGCACCGACGAAGTGCCACACGAGGTCGAGGTCGTCGAGGGCGCGGACCTTGGGCAGCGCATCCTGCAGGAAGTTCTCGCCGAAGTCGGCGATCCCCGCGCCGGCCGCCTCCCTCACCTCGCCGCTCGAACGGGTCTTCGAGACCGCCACCAGCCGGACATCGTCTGCCTGGCGCCCGGCCCGAAGCGCCGCCTTCTTGACCGCCGCGGCCACGACGGCGGCGGGATGCCCGGAGCGGGCGGCGAGGGCCGGGCCGGCCACCGTCTACCCCACGCGCAGCAGGGCTTCGAGCCGCGCGCCGGCCTCGGCCGCGGATCCGCGCGGCATCTGTACCATCTGCAGTTCCGCGCCGGACGCGGCCCGTTCGGCGAGTTGCTCGCCGACGGACTCGAGGGGGCCGATCACCTCGATTTCCCGGACCATGTCGTCGGAAATGGCCTGCATCGCGCCGTCGCGATCCCGGTCTCCCCATGCCGCGCGCGAACCGAGGACCTCGGCCTCGAAGCCGTTGTCCGCCAACATGTTCCAGTAAAAGTCACCCATGCGGTTGATGTAGTGGAACAGGGGTTGGCGCGCCGCCTGCCACATCGCCTCGTCGTTCGACCCGTCGGTGACGTAGACGTTGGTGAACGGAGCGATGGTCACCGAGTCGGCCGGTCGGCCCCCCCACCCGGGCTCGCACGGCCACCCATTTTGACACCCCCGCCAACCAGTAGTATGGGAAAATAAGTGGTAAATGAGCAACCGCCAAAAAA
>VXNE01000324.1:0-4159 GCA_009840715.1 Gammaproteobacteria bacterium | reverse complement strand
TTTTTTTTTACCCCCCACCCCCCCCCACCGCCCTGGCCTTCTTTCGGGGGGGGCGGGGCTTTTTTTTAACCCCCCTGGCGGGGGCGGGGGGGGGGGCCGACTCGGAAGCGTCGGACAGCGATTTGCGCAGCGCCCGGAACCGGTTCTTCGGCCAATGGATGGGGAAGATGCCGTCGGCGATCTCACCGGTCTGCTGGATCGACCTCGGCGTGATCGCCGCGATGTAGATGGGCACGTGGTCGCGCGGCCGCTCGTAGTCGAGCCGGAAGCCGCGGCCCATCCGGAAGATATCGCCCTCGTACTCCAGCCGGTCGCCCCGGATCAGCAGGTTGACGATCTCGGCGTACTCGCGCAGGCGCCGCAGCGGCCGGTCGAACGCGATGCCGTGGAAGTGCTCGATGACGCGGTGTCCCGACGAGCCGAGCCCGCACACCATGCGTCCGCCCGAGATGACCTCGAGCATCGCGAACTCCTGGGCGATGGCGGCCGGCGAGCGCGAGTAGATGTTGAGGATGCTCGTTCCCACGCTCATGCGCTCCGTGTGCTCGGCGAGCAGCGTCATCCACGGGACGGTGGAGGGGCCCCACGATTCGCCGGTGGCCACCATCTCGTAGCCCAGCGACTCCGCGATGCGCACCTTCTCCAGGGACTCGCGCCACGCGGTCCCCCCGCCTGCCAGAACGCCCAGTCTCATGATCGCCTCGCTGTCTTCGCACGCTTCGGAGCCGCGCACTGTGATTCAAGACGAAGGACGGCGCAAGTCGGTGCGTGCGGTCCGCCGGCGCTTGTAGGAAACGGCTCACGCTACGGCGGGTCCGAGGATTGTGCGAAGCGTGGCGAGCGTCCGGCAGGCGTGGCGCGCGACCGTCCCTACGATGGGCGCCATCGGTGTGGCGGGTGACCTATGGACATCGAGGCTTTGTTGACGCTCGCGGCAGGCCAGGGCGCGTCGGACCTCCACCTGTCGGCCGGCATGCCGCCGCTGCTGCGCGTCGACGGTGACATTCGCCCGCTGGACGGCCCGCCGCTCACGGCGTCGGATGTCCGCGCCATGGTGCGGGCGGTCATGGGGGAGGAGCGGCGGCGGGCTTTCGACGGTTCGGCGGAGATGGACTTCGCGTGTGCCTTGCCGGACGGCTCGCGTTTCCGGGTGAACGCCTACCGGCAGCACCGCGGTCCGGCGGCCGCCTTCCGGGCGATCCCGTCCGGGGTGCCGGGGATGGCGGAACTCGACTTGGGCCCCGTGTACCGGGACATGGCCATGGCGCCGCGGGGGCTCGTATTGGTGACGGGGCCGACCGGTTCGGGGAAGAGCACGACCCTGGCGGCCATGATCGACTTCATCAACGAGACGCGCGCGGGACACGTGCTCACGATCGAGGACCCCATCGAGTTCGTGCACCGGAGCAAGCGCTGCGTGGTGCACCAGCGCGAGGTCGGCCGGGACACCGCCGGATTCGAAACGGCCCTCAGGGCGGCGCTGCGCGAAGACCCGGACGTCATCCTCGTGGGCGAGATGCGCGACCGCGAGACGATCGCGCTGGCCCTGACGGCCGCCGAGACGGGCCACCTCGTCCTCGCGACGCTTCACACCGGGTCGGCGGCCAAGACCATCGACCGCATCGTCGACGTGTTCCCGGCGGGCGAGAAGGCGGCCGTGCGTACGGCGCTGTCGGAGTCGCTACACGCCGTGGTGTCGCAGGTCCTGGTGCCCCGCATCGGCGGCGGTCGCGCCGCGGCGCGGGAAGTGCTCGTCGCGACCCCGGCGATCCGCAACCTCATCCGGGAGGACAAGGCGGCGCAGATCTACTCGGCGATCCAGACCGGGGCGGCCGCGGGGATGCGGACCCTGGACCAGAGCCTGCTGGAACTGGTGCGTTCGGGGGTCGTGCCGTTGGAGGCGGCCCGGACAAAGGCCAAGGTGCCGGAGGCCTTGGCGGAGGCGGTCCGTGGAACGGGATGAACGGCGCGCGGCCGCCGAGTTGAGCCGAGTCGACGCGGAAGCCGAAAAGCTGAAGGTCGAAACAGAGAAGCTGCGCGTCGAGGCCCGGCGGCTGCGCCAGGGGATTGTCATGGACGGCGCGAAACTGGCCCTGGCCGTGTTCGCGGCGGTCCTCGCGGCGCTAGAATTGGTCCGCAGGCTTGGCTGGCCATAGGAGCAGAGAACGATGTTCGAACGTCATGAAGTGCTGCCAGGCGGGCTCAAGATCGAGCGGGAATGGTGGATCGCCGCCAAGCTGCTCATCATCGTCGCGGTCGCCGCCGGCGCGGCATACCTCGTCCACACTCTCATCCACTTGTAGGGCCTTCGCCCGTTGGCGAGAGCCCGGCCTTCGTTCAACGACGATCCGACCCGAGCGTCCCGAGCCAGGTTTCGGCGATGACCTGGGCGGCGGTGGCATGGCCTCCCCCCCGTCCGACGGCCTCGAAGGTGGACAGCCGCTCGTCGGCGAAGGTCACGCCGATCCCGTAGCGCCGGCCGATCCGCCCTCCGAAGCGCCGCGCCGCCCGGGACATCTCGCTCTCGGTGTCGTCCATGTTGAGCGGCAGTCCGACGACAAATCCCTCGGGGCGCCACTCGCGCACCAGGGCGTCGAGTGCCGCCCAGACCGGTATGCCGTCCTTTGCCCGCACCGTCCCGACCGGGGATGCCGTCCCCGCCCGCGGTTCGGTCACCGCAACCCCTATGGTCTTCTCTCCGAAGTCGAACGCGAGGTGCGGCATTTGGAAGGGTGGAAGGGTCAGGCGTTACCGCTGTGCCCGGACATGAGCGAGAAGTCGATGCCGAGCAGGCGCGCGGCCGAGTTGACGCGGTCCTCGAACGGGATGTCGAAGATGACGGTCTTGGAACTCGGGCACGTCAGCCAGGTGTTGGCGTCCATTTCCCGTTCGAGCTGTCCCTGGCCCCACCCCGCGTAGCCGAGGGCGATCAGGTACTGGCGCGGACCCTCGCCACGCCCGATCGCCTCGAGCATCTCCATCTCGGTGGTGAGCGCGAGGGCATTGCCCACCCGCACGGTGTGGCCGCACTCGACGTCGTTGGTGTGGAGGATGAAGGCGCAGTCGCCGCGTACCGGGCCGCCCTCGATCAGGTGTGTCGACGGGTCGATGGAACAGGGGAGTTCCAGTTGACCCAGCAGTTCGCCCACCGTCATCGAAAGGGGCCGGTTCACGACTAGGCCGAGAGCCCCTTCGCGGTTGTGGCGGCAGACGTAGGTGATCGTGTCGCTGAAGTAGTCCCCGAAGCTGCGCATGCTCGGCATCGCGAGAAGAAAGCGGTTCTTGAGGGACTTGTACTCCACCGGACGATGATACGACAAAGCGCGCGTTACAACGTCCGGAAGCCGTCCCCGCTCTTCCTGAACTGCCAGGTCCGGACGATCTCGAGCACGTCGGTGTTGCGCCGCATCTCGGGCGGGAAAGGGGCGAACGGCGCGGCCAGGCGCACGATCCGCAGCGCGGCGTCGTCCAGGATCCGATGCCCGGAGGACTCGAGCACGCGTACGTCGCTCAAGGTCCCGTCCGGGACAATGGCGACGAGCAGGCGCAGGCTGCCGTAGAGGTTCCGGTCCCGGGCCGCGTCGGGGTAGTTGAGGTTGCCCACGCGTTCGACCTTGCGGCGCCAGGCCTCGAAGTAGTACGAGAGTTCGGGCGTCGCCGGCGCCACGCCGGTCACGCGGCGAACGCGGCCCGACCCGCCAGGCGGACCGTCATCCCCGGCGCGTGCGATCTCCCGTACGGTCTGGGCGTAGTCACGCATGCGCCACGCGTCAGGCGCTCGTGACTCGGTCAGCGTTTCGGGTGCATTTGCGGGTGCCTCGGGGGCCGGCGCGGGCGCGGCAACCGGTGTTGCTTGCACGGGGCGCTCTACCGCCGGTGTCGGCGCGCGCGGCCGGGGCGCGGCATCGTCCGAAGGGGAAGGGGGCGCGGTCTCGGGTGGCGGCGGCGCGAGCAGTATCGCGATGCTCCCGGTGTCCCTTTCCGCGGGGCTCGGGAACGGCGACGGGAGGCCCAGGAGCAGCCCGGCATGCACCACCGCGGCAAGGAACAGCGCGAAGAGCATCCGGTCCCGGCCCAACGCGTCGCTCGAGGACCCATCCTGCGCGATCCGCAGCCATGCGGACGCCGGGACGCGCATTGGAGCCCTCACCCGGGGGGC
>VXNE01000103.1 GCA_009840715.1 Gammaproteobacteria bacterium | reverse complement strand
AGGTAAGGATGGTGTCGGTGACCGGCAGCGTGGAAACCGGGCGCTCCGTCATGGCCGCGGCAACGGCCACCCTGAAACGCACGCATCTGGAGCTGGGCGGCAAGGCGCCGGTCATCGTCTACCGGGATGCGGATATCGCGAGCGTCGTGGAGGGCATCCGCGCGTTCGGCTACTACAACGCCGGACAGGATTGCACCGCCGCCTGTCGCCTCTACGCGGACGGGCGGATCTACGACAACCTCGTCGCGGACCTGACGGGCGCCGTGTCGACCATCGCCTACGCCGATGCCGATGACGCCAAGAACGAGATCGGCCCGCTCATCTCCGCCCGGCAGCGGGACCGCGTCCACGGTTTCGTGCAGCGCGCCGCGGAGGACGGCAGCGGCGAAGTAACGGTAGGCGGCGAGTTCGGGCCGGGCGCGGGCTTCTTCTTCCAGCCGACGGTCGTCGCGGGCGCGGCGCACGAGGACGAAATCGTGTGCCGGGAGGTGTTCGGCCCGGTCGTGTCCGTGACGCCGTTCGCCGACGAAGAGACGGCGATCGCCTGGGCGAACGATTCCGAGTATGGGTTGGCTTCCTCCGTATGGACCAATGACATATCGAAGGCGATGCGCACCGCGGCCAGGCTGCAGTA
Organism: Gammaproteobacteria bacterium; assembly: GCA_009840715.1. Taxonomy (GTDB): domain Bacteria; phylum Pseudomonadota; class Gammaproteobacteria; order Pseudomonadales; family Azotimanducaceae; genus VXNE01. The sequence goes on along the minus strand of VXNE01000103.1, from coordinate 6,043 downwards.
CGGTTGTACCTGGATCAATGCCCACTTCGCATTGACCAACGAAATGCCGCACGGCGGCATGAAGGCCTCGGGGCACGGCAAGGACATGTCGGTCTACGCGCTGGAAGACTACACCGTGCCCCGCCACATCATGGTCAAGTTCTGACGAGGCAAAGACGATGGAGAACTGGCCTCCGGTCAAACTCGAAGACTCCATCACAGCGAGCCCCGAGGCGCTGGTCGATGAGTGTTACCGCCTGATTTCCTTTCCCGCCGGGTCGCTTCCGGGCTGGGACCGTTTCAAGTCGCTGTTCGTGGAGAATGCCGTGCTGGCGCTTCGCGTCTTCCCCGAAGACGATTCGATGTCGGTCATGAACCTCGATGAGTACGCCCGTCGGCAGATACGCGACGGCATGCAGGAGGAGGGATATACCGAAACGGTGCTCAGGCAGGAGTGGTTCGGGTTTGGCGATGTGTGCGAAACCCGGGTGATATTCCAAATGCAGTTCGGCGACAGGGAATCGGTCACGGCTTTCGACATCTTTCAGCTTGTGCGGCTCGACGGGCGCTGGTGGATCGCATCCATTACCGGAGAAGTGCCGAAACCCGGCGTAGAGGTGCCAGACGATCTCCTGACCGGCTCGGATTGAACATGGGCATGTAGGGGCGACCCTTGTGGTCGCCCGCCCTCTTGCGCGAATTCGAAGCGGGAGGGGACGAGCCCCTCCCCTACACGTCGCGTTGACAAGCGTTACCATGCGCCGCTTTTTCGCAGGATCCGGTCCCATGCTCGCCCCGCAGACCAGTGGACGGTCTGGTCGCTTTGCCCGCGCGCTGGCGGAATTCCGCACTCTCGGCGCACTCGCGCTGCCCATCGTCGTCACGCAGCTCGCGCAGATGGGGATGGGCGTCGCGGACGCCATCATGGCGGGCCGGGTCAGTGCGACGGACCTCGCCGGCGTCACCCTGGGCGGCAACCTCTACTGGCCGCTGATGATCCTGATGTCCGGCATCGTGATGGCGGTGACGCCGTCGGTGTCGCAACTCCGCGGCGCGGGCCATGTCGGGGCCAGCGGCGCCGTCGTGCGGCAGGCGCTCTGGATCGCCGTCTTCGGAGGGCTCGTACTGGTGCTGTTGCTCAGGAACGTGGAGCCGGCGTATCGGTTCCTCGGCGTGGACGAGCGGGCCATTCCCGTGGCTACCGAGTACATCCGCGCGGCGAGCCTCGGGCTGCCGCTCATGCTCGCCTTCGCGTCGCTGCGCTGCCTGTGCGAAGGCATGTCCTGGACACGGCCCGCGATGTTCATCGGGCTCAGCATGCTCGCTCTCAAGGTGCCGCTCAACTGGCTGTTCATCTACGGCAACCCGACGCTGGGCGTTCCGGCAATGGGTGGCGTGGGCTGTGGCTGGGCGACAGCCATCGTCATGGCGTACGCGTTCGTGGCCATGGTTCTGGTGGTTTCGTTCTCGAGGGTGCGTGCGTCCAACGTGTTCGCCTCGTTTTCCCTGCCGGACAGCCGCGAGATCGGCCGCATCCTGCGGCTGGGGCTGCCGATCGGACTCGCGCTCTTCGCCGAGACCGGCTTTTTCTCCGTGGCGACCCTGCTGATCGGGCGCCTCGGCGTGGAGACCGTGGCCGCGCACCAGGTCGCGTTCAACATCGTCGGCGTCGCCTTCATGGTCCCACTGTCCCTGGGCGTGGCGGCGACGATCCGGGTGGGATTCCACGTCGGCGCGGACAGCCTCTCGGATGCGAGAAGGTCGGCCTGGGTGGCGGCCGCGATGACGGCGATCTGGGGCATCACGCTCTCGACCATACTGCTGGTCTGGCGCCACGACCTGGTGGCGCTCTACACGGAGGAAGCAGAGGTCATTCGCCTCGCGGCGGGGCTGCTGCTGATCGGGGCGCTGTTCCAGGTGTTCGACAGCACGCAGGCCACCGTGATGGGCGCGCTGCGCGGCTACAAGGACACGCGGGCCCCGCTGATGATCGCGCTCGTCGCCTACTGGGTGATCGGCCTGCCGGTCGGCGTCACGCTGTGTTTCGGGTTCGCGGGCGTCGAGGCCATCGGCATAGACGGCATCTGGTGGGGGCTCGTCACCGGCCTTGCGGTCGTTGCGTTCGCGTTGCTCGCGCGCCTGGCACGGATTTCCAACGATCCCGCCCGGGTGGCGCATATGCGGTTGCGTTGATCCTCGGTGCACTCGGCCAGCTTGACGAAGTAGCTACCAGGCGCTACTTTGCGGCGGATGAGATCAGTTGGTGTCAAGGTCCTCAACAGCCGCCTGAGCGAATACCTGCGCCTGGCGCGCGCGGGCGAAGTCGTCCTGGTCACGGATCGCGATCGGGTCATCGCGGAGATCGGGCCACCGCGCGAGACGAGGAGTCCGCTGGTGGCGGACGCCTTCCTTGCCGATGCCGTCCGAAACGGCTGGCTGACGCCGCCCGTACTGTCGTCCGGGGCGGCTCTGCCCGCTCCGGCGCCACTCGCTCCGCTCGCCGAGATCCTGGCTGAACTCGACGAGGATCGAAGCGACCGGTGATCTACCTGGATACCTCGGTCCTGCTCGCATGGCTGCTCGCGGAAGACCGCCGGCCGGACGATACCCTGTGGACCCAGACGCTGGTCGCCAGCCGCCTGCTCGAGTACGAGGTGTGGACGCGACTGCACGCCCGCAACCTGTCGGATTCCCTCGGCGAGTCGGCCCGCGACCTGCTGGGTCGAGTCGCGTTTGTGGAACTGGCGCCACGGGTACTGGGTCGGGCCCTGGAGGGCTTCCCCCTGCCGGTGCGCACACTCGACGCGCTCCACCTGGCGTCGTTCAGTTTCCTGCTCGAAAGCGGGCAAGCCCCACGGTTGGCGAGCTACGACCGACGGATGTTGGACGTCGCCCAGGCCTTGGAATGGCCGTTGGCCGCACTGGAGAACAGTCCCTGATCCCCCCATCCGCCGACGGCCAGACGGGTGCAAGAATGCAAAGGTGACCGGAACCCACTTTCCCCGCCCCTCTGGGCCTCGGCCTAGACTTCATACTCGCCTGACTAACGGGACCTGCGACGGAGGCGTCGGGAAATGCAGATAGGGTTCATCGGCGTAGGAATCATGGGCGGCGGCATGGGCACCAATTTGCTCGCGGCCGGGCGCCTGCTCTCCGTCTTCGATATCGACGCCACCCGTGTCGCGCCGCTTGCAGACGCCGGCGCCATCGCGGCGGAGTCCGTGACTGAGGCAGCCCACCAGGCCGACGTCGTGATGCTGTCCCTGCCGAACGCCGCCGCCGTGGAGACCGTTGCCGCGGAAGCGCTGTCCGCGATGCCGCGGGGCAGCGTGCTGATCGATCTCTCGACCAGCCCGCCGTCGCTCGCGCGCACGCTCGCGGAGCAAGCCGCGGAGCGCGGCATCGCGTTCCTGGACGCGCCCGTCAGCGGCGGTCAGCGCGGCGCGCGAAGCGGCACCCTGGCAGTGATCGTCGGGGGCGAAACCGCTGTCTTCGAGCGGGTGCGCCCCCTGTTCGACGACATCGGCGCGAACGTCTATCACATGGGCGAAGTGGGCTCCGGACAGACCGCCAAGCTCGTCAACAACATGATGGCGTTCACCAGCATGTGGTCGTTGGTCGAGGGCCTGGCGCTCGGCACGAAGGCGGGTGTCGATCCCAACCTGCTGCGCGAGGTCGTCAGCAACTCCAGCGGAAGCACCACCGTCTGGCGGAGCGGCACCGCGGCGATTCTCAAGGACCGGCTCACGCCGACCTTCGACCTGCAGCTCGTCAAGAAGGACCTGCAGCTTGCGCTGGACCTGGCGGACGAACTGGGGGTCGAGACGCCGATGGCCAGGACGTCACGCGAACTGCTGGATCGGTTTGCCGCCCTCGGTTTCGAGGCCGAGGAGATCTACGCGACGATCAGGCACCACGAGGAGGCGCTGGCGTGTGCGATCCGGGGTCGCTGGGAAGATCGTTAATCGGATGGAAATGGATGGAAAAATGGATGCCAGCGGCGCAGTCAATCCAGCGTCACCGCCAGCAGCGGCGGCCGCGGGTCGACGTAGTTGTGATCGAGCGGCAGATACGCCGTGCCGTCCCGCACCGCGATGGCCGAGATCGGCCCGCCGTTCTCGATGCCGAGCGCGCGCACCAAGCCATCGTCGGGGTCGATGACGAACAGCGTGTTGTAGGGCTCGCTGACCCCGTACAGCAGCCCATCCGCGTAGTCGAGCCCCGACAGCCGGTACTCGGACAGCGAGCGGCCGGGCTTGAGCTGTCCCCGTAACTCGTCCTCGAAGGTCAGTTCCCGGAGCACCCGGCCGGTCGCGTCGGCGACGGCGATCGCCAGCTTCTCCTCGAAGGTGAGGTACAACTCGCCGGTCTGCGGGTTGCGGGCGAGGCCCTCGACTTCGCCCTCGCCGGCATAGCCGGATAGCTCGATGGTCGTCTCCAGCGCGAACTCCGGCCCGGCGTCCTTGCGCCAGACGTCGATGCGACCCGTCTGGCCGGTCACCGCGATACGCCCTCCGCCGATGTCCACGGCGGCCTCCATGACCCCCTGTCGCCTCACCAGCAGCCCGCCCAGCACCAGCGTCATGGAGCGGACCGTCGTGAAGTCCTCGCTCACCACGAAGAGTTCCGCCTGGTCGGTGACGATGGCAAAGGCGCGGTCGTCTTCGAGGTAGGTGATGCCGGAGGGCTGATCGATCTCCGGCGGCATCGCCGGGGCCGCCTCGAAGGCGGTCACGAATTCCGAGAGCTCGAGCGGTCCGGCCGCGGGATCAGCGACGAGGCCGCTGTCGTCATCGGCGAGGTAGTCCAGGAGGATGTAGGCGCCGAGCGACGTGTTGGTCAGCATCAGCAGGAGACCGACGACCAGCACGGCTGCGATCACGACGGTCACCACCCTGCGCCGGCTCTTGCTCGGTTGTTGTGAGGTCACTGTGGACTCCCCGGGTGCGAGCCCGCAGTGTAGCGGCTCAGAGCGCGCGGGTAGCCCTGCCGGACGGCAGGCCGCCGCAACGCTCGCGTGCACTCGTCAGTGCGCCTTCGATTCGCTACCTTGCTGACATGGAGAGCGTGGCTGGGACTCGCATATGGCCGTAATCACGGTACGCAACCTGCCCGACGAGGTGCATCGGGCCCTGCGTGCGCGGGCCGTCTTGAACGGCCGCAGCACCGAAGCGGAGGTGCGCGCCATCCTCGCGGACACCCTGTTGCCGGAAGGGCGGACGGCCCTGGGCACGTTGCTGACCACCATCGGCCGCCGCGCCGGCTTGACGGATGAGGAACTTGCAGGGTTCACCCGACGCGAAGCCCGCAGGAGCTGAGCCAGTCACGACTTACGCGACTGCATCCCCAATGCTCGAGTGATCCGCATCACACGTCTGCCTCCTCGGAGGTACGCTTCGGAAAGCCAAAAGATTTCAGTACGCCGACTTGATAGTTTCAAAAGGCGGACCTTTGACTTTCAAATTTACAGATATATTCTGTCAATCTGACAAACGTCTGGAAGACCCTTCCCCGTGTACCCTCGCTTCGTCGAACGGCGCATCCGCGCCGCGCTTGCCGACACGCGGGTTGTCCTGATCTGTGGTCCCCGGCAGTCGGGCAAGACCACGCTGGCGCAGCATATTGCCGGCAAGGACATGCCGTTCCTCACCCTCGACGACCCGACCGTGCTCCAGGCGGCCAAGGCCGACCCCGTCGGTTTCGTCCGCGGTCTGGACCGAGCGGTAATCGACGAGATCCAGCGTGCTCCGGACCTGATTCTGGCCATCAAGGGCGCCGTCGACGGAGACCCGCGCCCCGGGCGCTTCCTGCTCACCGGTTCGGCGAACCTCATGACGCTTCCCCGCGTGGCGGACTCACTTGCGGGGCGCATGAGCATCATGCGATTGCTTCCGCTCGCGCAAGCCGAGCTGCGAGAAAGCCCGTCCTCCTTCCTCGATCTCGTCTTCGCCGGCCAGCCGCCCGAGATTGGGCTCCCCCTCTTCGGCGAGGACCTCTTGGAGACGGTCCTCGCGGGGGGATTCCCCGAAGCTGTCGCGCGTTCCCACTGGCGCCGCCGACGCGA
>VXNE01000619.1 GCA_009840715.1 Gammaproteobacteria bacterium | reverse complement strand
GAGGAAGCCCTGGGCGTCCGGGTCCGGACTGACCGCCGCGGCGGCCACCGGTTCCTCGAAGAACGTGACCTGGTTGCGCATGCCGAGCGGCTCGTCGACGCGATGCAGTTGCGCCGTGTTGCCGAAACGCGTGCTGATCAGGATGCCGTCGCCGAGCCAACCGAGGAACACGGCCGAGCGGGTGTTCTGGTAGGACTCGAGCCGCGTGACGAGTTCGGCAGGCAGGCGCGGCACCCCTTCGATGACGAGCTGCCCGAAGACGTTCGGAGGCGCGGTCGTCGGGGCGGTTGCGCACCCGGCCGCGCAGAGCAGAGCGGCCAGGCCCAGGGTCTTCCCGCGGGCAATCACGGAAGCCGGTCCAGTATGCGAATGGTGAACGGGTACGCATGCCGGTCGTCCGCCGGATGGTTCTCGACGGCGACCACTTCGAAGTCCACGAACTCGAGCGGGGGGAAGAAGGTGTCGCCCTCCAGCTCCGCGTCCACCAGGGTGACGTAGAGCCGGTCCGCGCGGGGCAACGAGAGCGCGTAGACGTCCGCGCCGCCGGCCACGAAGCACTCGTTGACCCCGTCCGCCTCGCATCTTTCCTCAGCGAGCCGGAACGCCGTGTCGAGGTCCGGCGCCGCCACGATGCCGTCCGCCCGGAACCCCGAACGCGAGACGACGATGTTCGTGCGGCCCGGGAGGGGGCGGTCGAGCGTCTCGAAGGTGCGCCGTCCCATGATGACGGGCTTGCCCATGGTGGTGGACATGAAGAACGTCCGGTCCTTCGGCAGTCGCCACGGGAGCCCGTTTCCGCGTCCGATGACGCGGCTCCTGGCCATGGCCCAGATCAGCGAGATGCGCATGGAGTGGCGAGTCGGTCAGGCGGAGTCAGCAACCGAGGCCCTGCGACATCTGGGCATAGCTCGTGAGCGGGACGGCGCACATCCGGTCCCAGTCGTCCTTGTCGATGACCGGCTGCTTCAGAAGTCCCATCATCCCATCGAACTCGTCGAGTGCGCTGCAATCGACTGCCTCGGGGTCGGCGCCCGCACGGTGCCGCGGCCAGGCCCGGTCGCGCGCGTAGCGCCAGAACTCGCTGTCGTACCCCGAGCCACAGGAGTAGTGCCAGCCAACGAAAAGACCGTAGCGGAGTACGTTCTTGACGAGGAACCGGTTGACCGCCGGCGCGTCCCGCTCGAGATGTTCCACCGGCCTGCCAAGGCGCGTCTCGAGAACCATCCCGATCTGGATCTGGGCGGACACGATCGCCGTGGCTTCGAGGGGCTCCATGAACGCCGCCGCGTTGCCGATGCGAGCCACCGCGCCGTCGTACATCTGCCTGTGCACGAAGTTGGGGAACCGGATCACGGCGCGCTGTTCGAATTCCGTCACGCCATCGGATTCCAGGAACGCATCGAAATCCGCTTCCACCTCGTCGAGGCCGGACACCTCCCGGTTGAAGATGTAGCCGTAGCTCGTGTGGGCGACGAGCGGGATGACGAATACCCAGCCGTGCGGACGCGCCACCGCGCGGGTATAGGTGTGCTGCAGGACCGGCCCTTGCCCTTCCTCGACGATCGCCGGGCAGCGGCGGATGACGGCGGTGTCGGTGGGGATGAAGGAGATGTCGATGTGCTCCTCGGAACTCAGTTCCCGGGGGAAGCCGCGGGCGTCGAACACCAGGTCGTAGCGTTCGGGCGCCATGCCCTCGAACTCCACCCGCGCGCCACCGTCGACCCGGACGATGTCGAGTACCTTCGCGTCGATGTGGCGGGCGCGAGTGCCTTCGTGCAGCAAGTCCGCCAGCAGGTCGGCGGACAGGTGGTAGGCGTAGGACACCTGCTGCGGCGTGAAGTAGTGCGTGAAGTCCCGACCGCGCCGGCCCCACCCCTCGAAGGCGACCCCGTACTTGCGCGTGCCCTGGAGGCGCTGCTGGATGGTCTCGTGCGGCAACTCGGTCAGTCGCTGTATCTCCTGCACCAGGCTTGGCCAACTGCCTTCCCCCACCCCGATGACCGGGATGCGCGAGTCGTAGATGTGGTGCAACTCGTGGTCCGGGTCGGGGTGAAGACGCGTCACGCTGGCGGCCGCCAGGGATCCTGCGGTGCCACGTCCGACGACCGCGATTTTGCGCAGGGATGCACCGCCTGGCCGGATCATGCCGTGACCTCCACCGGCTCGTCCAACGCCGTCAGAAGCTCAGCGTGAGCCCGACGCCCACGAAGCTGTCGCGCCGACCGTCGTAGGTCAGGTCCCGCGGATCCGCGCTCAGGGTCGCGATCGTTTCCACGCGCGCCGACCAGCTATCCGACAGGCGGCGTTTCAGCTCCATGTTCAGCGCACGGTAGTCGTGCCGCAGGTCGCTCAGGATGCCCGCCACGAATTCCGTGCCCCGCACATCGTTGAACGCGAGGAAGCCGGCGATGAACAGGTCGTTCTGCCAGACGCTGGTGGCGCGGTGTCCGCGGTCGTCGTAGTGCCATTCCGCGAGCAGGGTCAGGTCCGCTCCGGTCCCGAACAGGCCGTACAGGGAGCGTTCCAGGCCGACGATGCTGGCGTGGTAGTCCTCCTCCCGACCCAACAGGTTGCGCGCTCCCTCGCGCCGAATGGCTTCCACCTTGTACAGCCACCCCTCCGTCGTCAGTTGCGCATCGATCCCGAACTGCCGGATCTGCTCGTAGTACGGGATCCATCGCGCGTCCCTCGCCGAGGGCGGCGCGGATGGAGCCCCGGCCACGAAGAAAGGCTCGCGACTCGTCCCGACGAATCCTGTCAGCCCGAAATCCAGCGCGCCCACCGCGTGGCTGAAGCGAACCGCGAAATCCACGTGGCGCTCTTCCGCCCCACTCTCGTACAGGGCATCCTCCTCGATCGGCCGGCCCGCCCTGAGACGGCCGGCACGGCCCGGAAACGTGCGGTTGCGATGATAGGGCAGCAGAAACGACTCAGCGATGCCCCAGTCGCCGGAGACCGTCAGGTGCACCATCGGCTGGCCCAGCTTGGGGCGATCTCGTGGATGTTCGACCAGGTCCAGTTGGTTGACGACATCGACGAGGTTGTTCAGCTCAGCCACGCCCCAGAAGACGCGGTCGACTCCCACGCGCAGCTCCCAGGCGTTGTCGCCCCAGTCCCCGTGGGTCAACAGGTAGGCCTCGCGCACGTCCGTGTGCGTGCGATGGGAATCCGCGCTGTCGTATCGATGCAGCGGCGTGAACGTGACGCTGGCGCGGGGTCCCACGTCCGCGTACAGGGTCGGCTCGGCCACGAACCCCGCGGTGCCCGCGCGCTGGCCCTCGAAGGCCGGCGACTCCGGATACCAACGCGTCTGCACGCTCACATCGCCGGACCAGTCGAGAACGTCCGCGCCGGTGCCCGCGGCGGCCAGGATCGCGAGGGTCGCCAATGCAACGACCAACCGCATCAACGCACGCGGCGGAGGGCCGTCTGGGTGAATTCCCCGTCATCCAGATTGGTGCGGAACTGGAAGTCGGTCCACTCGAGGACCGTACTCGCGCCGGTCAGGTGATTCACCATGGTCTGCCGACCCGCGCGCCAGTACTGGTCGAGGTACTGCCGATAGTTCTCGAGGGTGAGCGTCTTGAGGTGAGAGCCCTTACGGTCGTACAGCTCCATCTTCCAGGTCCGGAGTTCGCCCGTGTCCTGCCACACCACCTTCCGGCTGTAGCCGGATTTCTCGTCCAGGGGAACCTGCTCGGTCACCGTGCAGGTGAGGTCCCCGCAGGCCTCGTCGCGCAGATACGCGTACGTGTACTCCTCCACCTCCGGTGGGCTCATGTCCTCGTACGAGAACTCGCTGCCCATGAACGACCCCGAACGCCTCCCCGCGCTGATGCGCTTCACCCGCTTCAGGGCGGGCAGGTACAGCCACTGGTCGTCCTGGGCATTGATGTGCGCGTGGGTCAGGAGGGCCGTGCCCTGCACGTCCCGCGGCTGGTCGAATACGAACAGGCTCTTGTCGCCGTCTTCCGCCACCTCCAGCACCTTGAAACGCATCTGCCGGACGCTCTCGCGGCCATGCCGGTCGCGCAGCACCATCGTCATGGCCGCAGTGAAATCCCCGAAGCCGTCGTTGCGGGCGCTCGCCTCCTGCGCGAGTCGGAGGCCCTTCTCTTGCGGCGTTTCGTCGTCCTGCGCCCGTACATCCGCGCTCGCGAAGCAGGCGCATGCGAGGCAGAACGCGAGGACGCGGCGCGCACCCTGCCGGGGGGATGACAGGCCGTTCCGTCGGCGTGGCTCAACGGGCCGGTCTGCCGCTCTGCGTCGGTCAGGCAACATCCGCGCAGGTCCTTGATGTAGACAGCGCCTCATTGTAGCTTGACTCTCGGAACGTCCCGGGAGAGTCGGGTTCGCGGGTTGCGCGGGCCGTGTGGTCGTGCTAGCGTTTCCGATAGTCCAGTTGTTAGTGCCGTTAAGCACGGACTAGACGGTGCCATGAAAGGAGTAACGCCATGAAAAGCGGCGACGAAATGCTTCAGCAAATTGTCGAGAAGTGCGCTCTGGAACCGGATTTCCGGCAGCAGCTTCTTTCGGATCCGAAGGCCACCATCTCCCAGGAGTTGGGCATCGCGATCCCCGATTCGTTGACCATCAAGGTGCACGAGAGCGACATGGAGACCGTGCATCTCGCGTTGCCCCCGGATCCGTTCATCACCGAGGAGCAGCTCGAAGCCATCTCGGCCGGTCTCTGCTGCTGCTGGTAGGCCCGGGTCTTCTTGTGAGCGTGCGGACGCCCCGCGTTCGCACGCATCGGTAGGTCGCCAGAAACATCCCTTTGCCCGGCTCCGGGCAAAGGGATTTCTTTGCCTCCCCGCACTGGTTTCAGCCGGGGAGGGCGCCCGACAGCACCATGTACACGTAGGCCTTGGCCTTCTCCAGTCGACTGCCGGAGATGACCAGCTTGATGTGGTGAATGCCCCGCAGCATCACGAAGCGCCCGGTCTTCCCGAACAGCGTCGACGGTTTCGAGGCCCAGCCGGCAAGGGCCGTGAGCTTTTCCGGCACCACGAGTTCCTCGTGGCCCAGGGCCGCCAGGAAGGGGTCCCAGTCGGTCAGGCCGTCGAGCCAGTAGCGGGAGTCCCCCGTATACCTTTGCCTGACGATCAGCGTGAGTCCGAGCGTCGGGCCGACGCCGTCCTCCCGCACGTCGACGTTCGCCCCGCTTCTCACGATGCTCGCCCGTTCCTCGAAGCGTGAGACGACCGCTGCCACGGCGTCCGTCTCCCCCGGCCAGCCGATCTCCTCGAGGAACGAACGGATGGCCCGCCGTCCCTGGAAGCCCATGACCGCCAGGCGCACCGTGCGCGCCCGGGACGGGAAGACCCCGAACGAATCCAGCCGGGTGTCCTCCGGTTGCGCCAGGTAGACGCGCTCGACGTTCTCCCGCTCGGCGGCGATCCGTTCCCAGCCGACGCAGGAGATCAGCGCGTCCACCACGATGCCCACATCCTGCCGGTGGCCGCCCCCGCTCAGGATGGTGCGTTCATTCGGACGCAGGAACATGCCCGGCATCGCATCGGTGTCCCCCGCCGAACCCCCCACCGAACCAATGTCGTACTCGAGCATCAGCTTGCGCCCGACGATCTCCCGCAACGGCGAGTGTTCGGCCTCCATCTCCCGGAACAGGCGGCTCACCGCCCGGGCGGTCTCGTCCGTCGCGTCGTTTCGCGCCCGCGCTTCGAAAAACGCCCCCGACCGGTTCCCGCTTGAGAGCGAGACCCCGAAATCGGCTTCCGGCCGACGCTCGTGCAGCGGCAGCTCGAAACCGAAAGGCTGGGCGCCCATCGTGATCGGCAGCGTCCCCGCACGCTCCAGTATGCGCGCCCATTGCGGCTCCCCGATGAGCACCGGCGAGATCCCGCTCCTCAAGTGTCCGAGCAGTTCCCCCATGCTCGCCCCCTCGTCGGCGAGACGTTCCTGGGTAACCGCAATGGCCGCATCGATGTCCATGACGCTCCTCAGGCGATCACCGGCGCCGGATTCAGTTCGGCCTCCGCCAACGGCCGCTCGCGCCAGCCCAGGCTTACTGGCACGTCGTACAGGCGCCCCGGTGCGAATCGCGCCCAGAAATGCCGCATGCCAGGCACGATGACGCGCGCCACCGGCATGCCGATGTCCGGCCGGGTCTGGTCCAGCACCAGGAACTCCATGCCCCTGGCCTCGACCAGCGCCCGGCAGTGCTCGACATCGTCGCGGGTGTCCGCCGACTCGATCACCGGGTACTCGGTGGCCCGCCGCGGCGGCTCGTCCGCGGCCGGCGCCAGCCAGGAACAGTCGGCAAGGCGCGCGGTCTTCCACCAGCGGAGTGCGACCGGATCGTCGATCATGGGCCGCCCGTCCCGGGCACCGGGACGTGGCAGCCAGGTCAGGCACTGATTCAGTTCGCAGAGCGCCCGCAGCGCCGCGATCCGCGGGTCGGCGTGGGAACCAGCGCCGTAGATGATGTCCTCCGTCGGGGCGTCGGGTCTGCGTGACAACGCAACGAACGTGGGAATGGCGATGTCGGCGGTCACGTCGAGCATCCACAGTTCCCGCTCGTAGCTGGCGTAGTGATCGGCGGCCGACGCGAGGTAGTCGTCGTCGAAGCTACCGAGATCGACCGCGGGCATGCGCAGCCGGTTGTACCACCAGACGGCGAAGGCGTCGCGCTCGACCAGTTCGTAGAAGCCCTGCAGGATCGCCTCTTCCAGGGTGTTGCCCGCGGCGCA
>VXNE01000020.1 GCA_009840715.1 Gammaproteobacteria bacterium | reverse complement strand
GGGCCGCAGGCATGCAGACCGTCTGCGCGGCGGCCGGCGCCATGGCGAGCCAGATGACGAGGAGGCTGAGCAGCGTTCCGCGGTGCATTGCACGAAGATCCGGGCGGGTGGAAGACCGGATGGTACCACCGGCCGGCAGCCAACCTCCTTGTGGCGACCCCACGATGCCCAGGCCGGCCCGGCGACCATGCATAATCGCGCCGCGTCTGACATGGCGCAGCACGAGGAACGGCCGGGATGCCAAGGAGAATCGCAATCGTCGGGGGCGGGGTCGCGGGCCTGGGCGTCGCCTGGGCGTTGAATCGCCATCCCGACCGGTTCGACTTCCGCCTGTTCGAGGCCGAGGCGCACCTCGGCGGCAACGCGATGACCGTCGACATGCCCCAGGACGACGGCACGTCGATCCCGTTCGACATCTCCGTCACCGCATGCATCCCATCGGTGTATCACCACATCCTGCTCTTGACGCGGCAGCTCGGCATCGCGCTGGTCGACACCCGGTTCAGCTACAGCGTCGCCTACCGCGGCGGGATCTACGCGCACGACCTGGACAGCGACATCAGCCGGGAACTGAGGCCGGAGATCGAGAAGTTCCAGCGGCTTCTGCGGCGCCTGAACCGGCTCGGCCGCCTCAACCGATCGAGGTCCAGGGTCCTGAACGCGCTCAACCCCTTCAACTACGTGAGCATGGGCGCCCTCCTCAACTTCGGGCGGTTCTCCGGGGACTTCCGGTACAAGGTGCTGAAGCCGATGTTCGTCAACTTCCTGATGGCGACCAACGTCTTCGACATGCCCGCGTCGCTGTTCTCGCGGTATCTCGAGTTCTTCGACATCGTCACCGCGACGCCGATGCGGACCTGGGAAGGCGGAACCCGGCGGATCTACGAGCAGCTCACGGCGGATTTTCGCGACCGGATCTGCCTCGAAAGACGCGTGCGCAAGGTCGTCCGAACGGGCTCGGAAGTGCGCGTGGAGGACGAGGAAGGGGTAGTCGAGACCTTCGACGATGTCGTCTTCGCCTGCAATGCGAACCAGACGCTGATGGCCCTCGACAGGCCGGGCTTGCTCGAGAGCTGGCTGCTGGCGTCGGTCCGCTACGAGAGCGAACTGCACAACCATGCCGTGGTCCACTCGGACGCCTCCGTGCTCCCCGACAACGCCGCGCGGCCGCTCGAGACGCGCAGCAACCACATCGAGCAGTACGGCGCCCGTCCCGACAACTACGAGATCACCTACATCATGCACAACCAGCAGCCCTGGGCGAGTCCCTCGGACAAGCCGTGCCTGGTGACCTACAACCCCGTCAGCCGCATCGACGAGCGCAAGGTGATCAAGCGGTGGTGGTTTCAGCACGTCGTGCACGATGTCCGCCACGTCGTCCTGCTGGTCCAGCTCTTCCGCCTGATCCAGGGGAGGAGACGGACCTGGCACTGCGGAGCGCACACCCTGATCAACAGCCAGGAGACGTGTTTCGTGTCGGGCCTCGTGACCGCCAGGCAGCTCGGCGCGGACTATCCGTTCGCCGACGAGGAGGCCCGGAAGTGGTTCAACTTCTACGGACGCATGATGTACGGATGGCGCTTCAGGAAGGCGCGGCGGGGTTGACGGAACTCCGGACGCGCGATTCGCTGGCGCCCCGTCCTCCAAGCCCTTAGGCTTTGCCCTCCGCAGCCGGGAGTGCCCGCCATTCACCGCACCAAAGAAAAGCTCACGGCCGGCGAGACGGTCGTCGGCACCACCGCCCACGCTGCCAGCGACACGCGCTTCCTGGCGGGTGCGGGTTTCGACTTCCTGCTCTTCGACACGCAACACTCGACGGACGATATCAAGGGCCTGGTACGCGCCGTCAGCGCCACGCGCGGCACCGACACGAGCCCGATCGTGCGCGTCGGCGACCTGCGGCCGGACCAGATCTGCTACGCCCTCGACATCGGCGCGAAGGGCATCGTCGTGCCGATGGTGAACAATCCGGACGAAGCCGCGCAAATGGTGAACTGGTGCCGGTACCCGTTCGCCGGGGCGCGCAGTTCCGCGGGCATGCGCGGCGACTGGGGCGAGTTCGGCAGCTATCGCGAGTACATGGACGCGGTCAACGAGCAGCTCCTGATCATCCCGATGATCGAGACGCAGGAGGCACTGGACGGGATCGAGCACATCCTGGCCGTGGACGGCATCGACGTCCTGCTCGTCGGGCCGTCCGACCTGTCCATCAACATCGATGTCCCGCTCGACTACACGAACCCGAAATACCACGCCGCCCTGGACCGCATCGGGGCGGCCTGCCGGGACGCCGGCGTCGCGCCGGGAATGTTCTTCGTCCCGCCCGGCATCTCGCCGACCGAGCTGATGGAGAAGGGTTTCCGGTTCTTCACCCTGCCCTGGGCCGGCTGGGCGATCGAGGGGATCCAGGCGGGGCTCAGGTCAGTGCGGGCGTAGGAGCTTGCGTATCGAGGACAGGCAGGTGCTGTTCGAGGTGGGAGACCGGGTCCGATTCGCGACCGCCGACGGCACGCTGACGGGAACCGTGGAGAAGCTCAACCCCGCCAGGGCACGGGTCAAGAGCGGCCCCGACGTTTGGACAGTGCCGTACGCCGGACTCGATCACGCCTGCAGGTCCCGCGCCGAGGAACGCGGCAAACGCGTCGGCAGGCTACAGGAGGTCGCCGCCCGGGCGCACGCCCTCATGGACGACAACGGCCTCCACGATTGGTCCTTCCGGTTCAGCAACGCACGCCAAAGGCTGGGCGAGTGCCGTGCGAAGGAGAAGCTGATCGTGCTCAGCCGCTCGCACGCGGCGGGCGGAGCGCCTGAGGACGTCACGGACACCATCCTTCACGAGATCGCGCACGCGGTTGCCGGTCCGGATGCCGCCCACGGGCCCGCCTGGAAGGCGATCGCCCGGCGCCTGGGGGCCAGGCCGGCCAGCCGGGCGCACGAGAGCGACGAGGCGCGGCGGACGCGGGACGCGGCCCGGGAGGGATTCCGGGCGGGCGACACCGTCGAGTTCATCGGGCGCGGCGAGGTGCGCACGGGCGTTATCGAGCGGATGAACCCCAAGCGCGCCAGGGTGCGAAGCGGCGATACGGTCTGGCTTGTCCCGTACCCGCGACTGCGGATATCGCGCCAGTAGCGCCCCTCGACGGCGACCCGCGGGCTGCCCGGGTCCGAAGGACTTCCGAACGCCTCCGCGACGCGGCACACTTGAGCCCGTCGACTCTGTTCACCGTCCAGGAACCCAAGTCAAGGAGCGCAGCCATGCCCGACTACGACGGCACCATCACCCTGTCCACACCCGTGACGGACCTCGATGCCTCGCTGGCATGGTTCGCCGACAATCTGGGCCTCGAAGCCCTGTTCACGGCCGCCGAGGCCGGGTGGGCCGAAGTCAGCACGCCCACCGACGGTGTCACCATCGGCCTCAACCAGGGCGCCGAAGGCTCCGGCGGCGGTACGACACCGGTGCTGGGCGTCCAGGACGTCGACGCCGCGCGCGCCGAACTCGAGGCCAAGGGCGTACCGTTCGAAGGCGAGACCGTCGAGATTCCCGGCATGGTCAAGCTTGCGACGTTCCTCGACCCCGACGGCAACCGATACATGTTCGCCCAGTCCCTCGCGGAGGGGTAAGGCGGCCCTCGACCGACGACCCGGCGCGGACACGGGCGCCGCTCGACCAAGCGCCCCGGCAAGGGAACGAGTACGATCGCCGACTCTCCGCGCCGTCTCAATCGCGGAGCGAGACCGGTCGCGGCGGCGGACCGTCCGCAACGAGCCCTTTCACGAGGAGCGGCAGCGTCCTCGGCGCGAACCGCTCGCTGGCGGCGCCTGCGAGTGCCTGCACCGACCACCATCGGAACTCGCGAAAGATGCCCACCTCGCTCGGTTCGGGGTTGTGGCGGGCCGTGGGTTCGAATCGCCGGGCGAGGACGAGGTAGATGTCCTCGTGCTGCTCGGTGGCCTTGCCTCCACGACCGAAACTGTGCGTGCGTCGCCAGAGTAGCCGCGGTACGCCACCCACCCTCAGACCCGTCTCCTCCCACACCTCCCGGCGCAGGGCGTCCAGCCTGTCCTCGTCCGGCTTGATCCCGCCCCCGGGCAGCAACCAGAAGTGCCCCGCCCGATCCGGGCGCAACATGCGCAGCAGCAGCACGCTCTCATCGGGCTCGGACAGAATCAGGGCGCGAACGGCCTGTCGACGACGCATGCCGGAACTCTCGGTCACGGCGCCCTCGCATGCAATGCCAGGGAGTCAGGGGCGTCGACGCCGAGGCGACGCGGGCCTTCGGGTAAGATGCCGGTGCCGACCAGCCGGCGGTAGCCGTAGCAGTATTCGGGAAGTCACCATGCCGGAAATCGAACGTGGATCAACGCCAGGACCGTCCGCCTACAACGCCTTGCGTCCGCCGGAACTGCCGGCGCGGCCGGCCGGGGGCTTTCGGAATCGGAGCGTAAGGCCTGGCACGGCCGAGCGGCATGAAGGCGTCTGGGGACGCCCGGTCGGCGAGTCCGCCTTGCGGCGGGCCGGGACTAGACAGGCGACGGAACTGAGGGCGCGAGCCGTTTCCGTCCCGCCGTCCTCGTCGCCGCGGGTTCTGCCCGAGCGGCTACAGGAGTCCGCAGAGCGCACCCATCAGCACCTGGAGGACACGGCGCCACGCGGGCATGTCCACCAGCAGCTCAACGTACCCGCGGACACGTCCTCGCCGGATCCTCAGCCCGCGGCCGAGGAACCACACTACGAGTTCGGACCGCAGGAACCCGACGCCGAGGAACCGCACTACGAGTTCGGACCGCAAGAGCCCGCGGGCGAAGAGCACACCTATCAACCCCTGGGGGACACGGCGTCGCCCGAGCACGTCTACCAGCGGCTCAACGTACCCGCGGACGCGTCCTCGCCGGATCCTCGGCCCGCGGCAGAGGAACCACACTACGAGTTCGGACCGCAGGAACCCGCGGCGGAGGAACCGCACTACGAGTTTGCGCCCCGAGACCCGGCCCCCGATGAACACATCTACGAGAACCCGCGGACCGCAATCTACGAAACGCCCGTGCCGTCCGGCCTGGGCGAGCTGCGCGAGATGGGCCGGTACCTGGTGAACGGCCTCGAAGGCGGGACCATACCCACCGAGCTGAAGGACGACTTACAGACCGCCGTCGTCTATGCGAAACAACTGGATCAGGACATCGGTCGGGCGGCGACATTGCTCGACAAGCTGAACGACCCGGGGGGATCGCTGACCGAGTCCGAACGGCAGGAAGTGCAATCCCTGGTCGCCTCGAACAAGCACAACCTGGGCGTGGTCCAGGCCTGGCTGGCGGGCCGGGAAGACGAACTCGGCCAGGCAGGCAAACTCACCCCGCATACCCGCGCCTTCTTCCACGCGTTGCAGACCCGGATCGCCGACCGGCACATGGACCTCGCGGACCTGACCTGCCTGTACGACCTCGACGAGGCTTCCCCGGAGGAGCCGGTCAGCCGCGAGGACCGTTGCAACGCCCACCTGCTCGACGCCGAAGCCGCGGTTGCCGTCGCCCGGAACCTGCAGGGGGTGGACCCCGGTGCCAAGGAACGCCTGGTGACCGATCTCGAGCGACATCGCGATCAGCTCGACAGCCTGAAGGCGGCTGCGGGCGGCCGCCTGGAAGTCTCGGGCGATCGCCGGCTCACCCTCGCCGCGAAAGAGCTCTGGGATACGCCCGTGCCGCTGCGGAAGAGCGGCGCCGGCAGCGACCGGGACATCGCGGCGTTGCGGGCCCAGTGGCGGAACGCCGGGCCCGGACAGGCGACGCCGTTGCCCGTGGCGCATCCCAAGGTCGGCCAGGCGCGCATGTTGCAGGAGTTCATGCGGTTCCGCCTCGGCGAGGCCGGCGTGCCGAAGAACCGGACGCCAGACCTGAAGCGTCAGTTCCACGCCGCGAGGAACCAGGTGATCAACGGCCAGCCCTGGGGGGAGGTCACGAACCGGGTCCGTACGTCCATGCCTGGCGCGCCGGACCGCAGCGTGGCCGTGGACAGCCGCATCGTGCCTGGCAAGGCGTTGGCCAAGCATTTCGCCGAGGACTATCCGTCCAACGGCATCAACTGTTCCGATCGGACCCAGTACAAGCACGTTCCGAACCTGGCGCAGACGACGCTGACCAACACCTCCGGAGACGTGTTGTTCTCCGGGCTTCGCCACGGCGTGCTCGATCCGTACGACATCGACGCGCAATACCTCGCGAGCCTGCCCGACCCCGCCCTGCGCACCATGATCGACGACCTGCTGGCCGGGGAAGCGCCTGCGGATAGCTCCCGCGAAGCGTTCGTGGACGAGCAGCTGGCGCTGATCCGATCCGACCCCAAGGCGGCGCAACGCGCTGCCGAGACCATGCGCGCGCACGCGGGCAGGGCCATGGCGTCAGAGATGGCGGTCGCGGCCCTGGCGGCCGACCCGGACAAGCTCCAGGAAGCGCTGGACGGGGAGACGGTGGACGTGGCCCTTTCGTCCATTTCCCTACTGACGCCCGACTCGCTGAGGAATCTCGCCGGCAAGGCCCGGGAAGACGAACGGACGATGCTGAACCACCAGACCGCAGCCCTCGGGCAACTGGCGGGACGCAACCCGGTCGAACTGCGCGTACGCAACGACAACGGGGAGATGCAGACCGTGAGGGTCAACGTCCAGCTTCGGCAGTTCAACTTTGGCGTCAACGCCGGCGCCGTGGGCCGCGCACGGGTCGGTCCGGTCTCCATTCCATCCCAGGC
>VXNE01000408.1:1907-6748 GCA_009840715.1 Gammaproteobacteria bacterium | reverse complement strand
GTGCGGATCGAGAAGACCATGCCTTCCGCACGGCGACCGGTCCGGTACTCATGCTCGTCGGCGACGTCGGCGAGTTGCGAGTCGAAGACGATGTTGGAGACCGGGAGGATGAGGAAGCCCAGGAACAGGCTGCCGAACAGGGCCGGCAGCATCCAGGCCGAGTCGTTCGCCGGGAAGAACCCGATCATCTTCAGCGCCGGGGGCAGCCCCACCAGCGTCGCTCCGAGGACCGAGGCGTAGATGACGGTGCGTTTCTTGTCGAGCCTGCGGGTCAGCCAGGCGGCCAGCGGCAGCGCCGCGAACATGCCCGGAATCATGACGAAAC
This sequence comes from Gammaproteobacteria bacterium, assembly GCA_009840715.1. GTDB lineage: Bacteria > Pseudomonadota > Gammaproteobacteria > Pseudomonadales > Azotimanducaceae > VXNE01. The sequence continues at coordinate 6,423 of VXNE01000408.1, read as the reverse complement.
GCTGGATGGACATCTCCTCGGTGGAGAGTTCGAACCCGTACAGGTACGCGTATGTGCCCACCACGCCGAGTATCCCGAACGACACGACCATGACGAGCCACGCCAGGCAGATGGAGAGGTACGACCGCGCCTTCAGCAGGGAGACGAGGTCGGCGAGGTTGTCGCGGAGCCTGACCCGCTGGCGCTGCACGTCGTGCAGGAGCGGGATCTGGTCCCGTGTCCCGACCACGCAGACGAGGAGCATCAGGCAGATGAAAGCCGATCCCGCGAGCGCCAGGGCGGGATAGCCGTCCGGGTTCAGCAAGCCGTTTTCGTAGCCTTCGGTACTTGGGAAGAGGACGACGAGGACGAACACGCTGAGCAGCACGAGCCCGATCATGCCGACCACCGCGTTCAGGCCGAGGATGGAAGTGCGCTCGTGATAGTCGTCCGTCAGCTCCGCCCCGAGCGCGTCGTGGGGCACGGCGAAGAACGTCTTGCCGATGCGCATGAGGACCATCGCGGCGAGGAACCAGCCGAAGTAGAAGGTCTCGGACATCGCGTCGGGGGGCGCATAGAGCACGTAGAAGCCGACGCACAGGGGAAGCAGGGAGGCGAGCATGAATGGATGACGCCGGCCGAAGCGCGAGCGGAAGTTGTCGGACAGCGAGCCGACCAGCGGGTCGGTGACCGCGTCGACCACGCTGGCGACGAAAAAGACGATGCCGCACAGGTAGGCGCTGACGCCGAGCACCTGGTTGTAGAACAGCATCGTGGCGATGCCCGCGGCGCCGATGGCGGCTTCCTCGAACGCCCCGCTCGAGAAAGCGACCCGGGTCCTGAGCGGAACCTTGCCGCCGCGCTCCGCCCGGCGTGACCCGCGCGACGAACGCGGCGGACCGAGCGGGCGGCTCTCGAGGCTCGCCATGTTTCGCTACTGCTTGGACATCAGCGAGCACTGCACGATCTTCTGCATGTCGACGCCGCCGCTGACCGCGGTGGCGGTGCCGAAGAATGCATGGGCGCCGATCATGCCGAGCAGCGCCGGCGATGCGGCCGCGACGTATGCCTCGTCCCTGAGGAGAGGGGTGTAGTCGTCGATCGGCTGGGTGTAAAGCCGCTGGAAGGTGGCGTGCAGGACGGTCCGCGTCCCCGGGATCGTACGCGGTCCGTTGCCGTGCCAGACCGAGCCGTCCCAGGCGACGACGGAGCCCTTCTCGGCCTCGACCGGAATCGTTGCGGGATTGGTGATCTCGTCGCGGCGCGGATGCCTCCGTAGGCGCTGCGAGCCCGGTACGACGCGTGTGGCCCCTCCGGCCTCGGTCATGCCCTCGCAGGGAATGCAGAAAGTCACGAAGAGGTTGTGCTCGGGAAACGGAGCCGGGATCCAGTTCTGGTCGGCGTGCATGAACAGGCCGGGGTCGCCCTCGCGCTTAACGGATCCCTTGATCTGACCGGCTCGGAATCCCATGCCCACGCTGGCCTCGGCAACCGCGAGGATCTTCGGGAGCGTCACCACGCGGTCCACCACCGGGTGCCCGAGGAGCATGGCGGCGGCGATCCCGCGGGCCTCGCCCTCGGTCCGATCCGCGAGCGTGTGGATGACCTCCCGCAGTTCGTCGAGCAGGGACGGCGGCACGGCGTCCTTGACGACGGTGTAGCCGCGGTCGCGGAGCTCCTCGATCGAGCCCCACAGGTCGAGTTCGTCGATGCGGGGCTTGAGCGACTCCGACACCTGGTAGGGCGGGAGGGTCGCCATGAAGTGATCGGCCTCGGCCACGATTGATATCCTCTTGCCGTGGAGCGGCGGAATCCCTGCGCGTGGGCTTCGCGGGCTCGTCGATACAGCCATAGCCTAATCCATCCCGCGCCACCGGGAGCCGATGGAGCACGAACCGCATGTCCGCACAGACCATCCAGACGCCCGACCAGCAGGCGCTGGCCCGCACGTTGGCCGCGATCGGCCGGCTGGGGTTGAACGACAACCTGATCGAACTGGACGCGCAGGGGTACACGGTCGTTCGGGACGTGTTGTCCGCCAACCAGGTGGACCGCGCCAAAGCCGCGATCCTGAAGCGGGTCGAAGCCCGCATCGGAAAGCCCGTGGATCCTGACCGGGTGACCGAGGAGGACTTCCAGAGCCCGATGGGCACGAGCCTCGACCATGTCGGCTACCTCCTGTACGACGACCCGGTGTTCGAGGAAATCCTGGTGGCCGAGAAGCCGCTGGCGCTGGTCAGCTACCTCGTCGGCGAGAGCTGCCTGGTCTCCAGCATCAGTTGCTTTTTCAAGGGCCCCGGCCCGACGGGCGTGCTCCCGCTGCACGCCGACACCCTGGGGCCGCAGCCGTTTCCCACGTACGCCCAGACCGCCAACGTCAACTACGCGCTCACCCCCTACAGCCGCAAAGGGGGCGCCACCGCCATCGTGCCGGGCAGCCACCGGCGCGCACGGCAGCCGTCGTTCTCCGAGATGGCGCTGGGCGGGGATCAGGCCAATCCCGAGGCCGTTCCGCTGGACATGGCGCCTGGGGACTGCGCGGTGTGGCACGGCCACACGTGGCACGGGTCGTACGAACGGCAGGTCCCGGGCATCCGGATGAACCTGGCCCACTACTTCGCGCGGCATCATGTCGCGGTACAGGAACGCCACCGCGGCGAAGTGCCGCCGGAAGTGCTGGAGCGTCACGCGAACGATGCGCGATTCCGGCGTCTCCTGGGTCTCGATCACCCCTACGGGTGGGCCCGTGAGGGACCCGACGCCGCGAAGATGATGCATACCCCTACGGGCTGGTACGACTAGTAGGGCGGCCCTTGCGGCCGCCCGTCTCGGCTTCGTGCACGAGCCGCGGCGGCCTCGGCCTGCTCGTCAGCCCGCACTGCGCGGCGGCCTCAACAAGTCCTGGACGAAGGGTGTGTGCATCGGCGGACACCCCGCCAGCCTCGACCTTGGCCGCTACCCCGTCGTCACCCACGCCATGGCTCGCGAGGGGACGCTGGAGAACGCGCGCGCCATCGCTCAGGGCCACGATCCCCGGCGTCCGGCAAGGCCGTGCCGACCTTCCCGCCGCCGGGTCTACGACGGCGTGTTTGTCAGTCGCGCAGGGGCGGCCGCGCGGTCAGCCGCCGTGCTCCTGCACTCCGCCGCATCGCCGGCGCCGAGCCCGCCTGCACGCGGGGGGTGTGCAACGGCGTAGTTGCGCCCCCCGCCGCACGTTACGATCCTGCCCCGCCACACTCCGGAGGGAAAGCGGACCATGGCCCGGTGGCGAACCGTCCCGCTCACGCTGTGCATCCTGCTCGCGGCCTGCCACGACCGCGAACTGGACGCCGTATCGGTGGAACCCGACGGCGTCGCCCGCGACCCCGCCGCCGGAACGGTCGTCGTCAACGACGCGGACCTGCCGGTCGACCACTGGGGCGACGACCCCTGCGAACTCGCGATCGACCCCGCGCCGGTCGTCGCGGACGACGCGCTGATCCTCGCCGTGTCGTACAGCGGCGGCTGCGCGCGCCACGACGTCACCCTCGTCGTCGACAGCCGCTTTTCGGCCGCCGACCCCGGCCGTCTCGCCGTCCGCCTGGCCCACGACGCCAATGGCGACTCGTGCGAGGCGTACCTCACCGCAACGTACCGGTTCGACCTCGCGCCCGTCAGGACGCTGTACCAGCGCACCTACGACAGGAACGCGGGCCTCGTCCGGCTGCGTCTGCGGCGACCGGCGTCGTCCGGAGGACACCTGGATCTCACCTACGCGTTCGAGGCCCCGCCCTGATCTCGCGCCGGGGCGTCGTCCGGCTGCGCTTTTGCTGGGCGACCCGCCGTCTCTTGACGAGGACAACGACGCCAACATCGTCGCGCAGATCGTTACCGTGGGCGGGACCTTGCTGCTGACGAGCGGCAAGGCCATGGTGGAAGACGATCTGCTGGAGGACTGGTTCGCGCCAGGTGGCGCAGGACGCGCATATGACATCAAGGAAGTCAACAGACTGCGCTAAACGATTGTTTTTGTGCGGCCACTCCGGGGTGTCTGTGCGGCCGTTGGAGGGGCAACGGCGACCAAATTCCACAAAAAACGGCCAGGTCCCTACGGGTCCTCCCAAAGGCGCCTTTGTCGCGCATCCAGCGAGGCGTCGGCGATGTACGACTCCCGATCCAGCACCAGCGACCGGCGCTCGTCGGCGCGGTAAGCCGGCCACTCCGGTAGGCCGCCGCCGTTCGGGTCCCCCGTCCTGGCGAACGCGAGCACCGTGTCCGACCACTTCCGGGCCAGGTCGACCACCGCCGGGTCGTTGCCGTCGTGCATCACGATGCCGGGGAGGTCGGGGCGGCTGAAGGAGTTGAACGTGAACGCGATCTCGGAGGCATGCGTGGCCCCGAGGGATCCTTCCATGATCGTGCTCGGGAGATCGAAGCGGTACAGCCAGCCGCGGCCGTTGGCCGCGGGGGGGGGCGCCACCCGCGGGGAGGGCGGGGGGGGGGGGCAGTGGGTCCAGCCCGCCGAGGAATAGAGGGGGGGGGCGGCGGGGCGGGGGGG
>VXNE01000408.1:0-1897 GCA_009840715.1 Gammaproteobacteria bacterium | reverse complement strand
GACAACGCCAGGGCGGAGGCTCGCGGCGCCGGTTGGGTTCATGCAATCCTCGTCCGCGGTCTAGCCATGCCCCACCCCCCCCCCGGGCGGGGGGCGGCGGTCGCGGCCTCCGCGACCGTGATGGAGGCGCGGCGGAAGATGTCGTTCCACACGCGCTCGAAATGTCGGGTGACGGACTCGTCCGGATAGGCGTCCCGAAGGCGTTCGAGGTACGGCGTCGGATCGGCGCCGTCGAGGCCCATGGCCGCGATCATGGGGGTCGCTGCCGCGTGGGCTTCTTCGGGTACCGCCAACGACAGCAGCGGGCCCTCGTTCGCTATGGACCCGGCGAAGCAGGGGACGCCGCGGGCGCCATTCTACACGATCCCCGGCACGGTGGGGAGGGTGACGATGGTGCCGTCCACGACGGCGCCGAACGGGAGGGCGCTGGCCATCTGGACGTTGCAGAGTTCCTCTCCGCTGAGGGAGGCCAGCGTGTCCGGCAGCCTGTCGGCGCCTACCCCGAGGTGCTCCGCCAGTTGCGCCGCGATGGGAATCGGCGGCGTCGCGGCCATGGTGCCGGAGTGAACGATTGCCCTGTGATAGAGGCCGTCGGCCGAGGGCGCGGCGATGAGACAGTTCACCGAGGCGCCGCCGGCGGACTCGCCGAAGACGGTTACGTTGCCCGGATCACCTCCGTAATCGCCGATGTTCTCATGTAACCACCGGAGCGCCAGGACCTGATCGCCGATCCCGTTGCTGGCCGATCCCCGGTACTCCTCGCCATAAGCGGAGAGATCGAGAAAGCCCGGAAACCCCAGTCGGTAGTTGATGGTCACGACCACCACGTCGCCCTGGGCGGCGAGTGCCGCGCCGTTGTAGTCGTATCCGGAACCCGACCCGAAGGCGCCGCCGTGAATCCAGAAAAGCACCGGCCGCCTGCCGTCGTCGCAGCCCGGCGTGTAGACGTTCAGGAACAGGCAGTCTTCGTCGCACGAGTAGTCCCGGGGGTCGCGTCGGATGAGTTCGGCGAAGATGCCCTCCGGTTTCGGCTGCCAGGAACGGTGCCGGACTGTCGTCGCGTCGTAAGTGCCTTGCCAGGGCCCTTCCATTCGGGCCGCCTTGAAGCGGCGGTCTCCGACGGGCGGCTGTCCGTAGCGGATGCCGAGGAATATCTGGATGTCGCCGTCGGCGACGCCTTCGATCGCGCCGAGGCGCGTGTTGACCGTGGTCATGGCGGGTCGGCTCCCCGATGTCGTAACTGCGTCCGGACGCGTGGCCGCGTTCCGGCGGAGACGAGGATAACCGTTCGGCCCGGGTCAGCGGCCCCGGATGCCGCGCCGCCCGGCCCGGCGGTTGGCGTTGCCGTTCGTCGGAGCCGGGGTCTCCGGCTCCGGAACGGTGGGCGAGGCCGGCTTGGGTATCGGGGCGGAGCTGACGCGCCTGGCAGGCCGGCGCGTGCCTTCCTGGACGCGCCGCAGGGTGCGGCGCATGGCGACCCAGCCGAGACCCAGGTTGGCGGTCCTGTCGGTGATCAGCATGAGGACGGTCTGCTCGTTGCCGGGCACGATGGACATGAAGTGGTAGCTGTCCTCCGTGGTGGTCTGGATCTCCTCGACGAAGCCGGTGTCGGCGGGAGGCCGGCCGGCCCCTCCGCCCATCGCCGACTCGAGCTGGTGACCGACCTCTCCCCGGAAGTACTCGGCGCCTGCCGCGGAGAGGATCTCCATGGCGCCGCTATCGAGAAGCGCATCCGAGGTGACCTGCATCGCGAGCGGCAACCCCGTTCCGAGATCGACCAGCGCGCAGCCGAGGGCGCCGTCGACGTCCTCCATGATCTCTTCGCAGATTTCCTGAAGTCTCACAGGTCGGCTCCGATGGCTTCGCCGTGCTGGCTGTAGTCGAGGCCCTCGACCTC
>VXNE01000647.1 GCA_009840715.1 Gammaproteobacteria bacterium | reverse complement strand
CGTCCAGCGCCACCGCCCCTTCGGTGGTCCAAGCCACGGTTTGCAGGTGGGCGAAGATGCCGTCGAGGTTGAGGGTGTTCGGCAGCGCGAGCCGATGGGACAGCAGGTGGAGCTTCAGGTAGGCCTCAGCCGTCGAGGCGATCGGTCCGTCCGTCTCGAGCGCGACGGCCATCAGCGGCTTGTTGAGCCCGGCCAGCAGGCGGTAACCCTCGGCCGCGGCCGTCTGACCGTCCTCGGCCAGTGCCGCCGCGACACTTCCCGCTGCTCTCGCTGTCGCCGAAGCATCGCTGCCCACTTCCCGTGCGGCGGCGGCCGTCGGGCCGGCCGCGTCCCGCAACGGAGCCGGGAACCAGGTGTCCAGCACGTCGCCGGCCGCGTTGTGGCTCGCGACGCCCATGCCGAAAGCGAACAGGCTGGCCATGGAGTCCTCCGGGCGCGAACAGGGGCGAGGGAGGGTAGCGACCGCGGTCGGCTTGTTCAACGTTATCGCTGGCATGGCCCAAATTGCCGGCGAGGTCTGGTGTCGCCAAAGGGGTTCCCCGGGAGCGCTTGGGTGCACGGGAAGCGCTCACTCATCAGACTGCTGTACACGCAGACGGTCCCCGCTGCCGAACCAGGCCTGCGCGCCCGCACCCTCCCGACAGAACATCGCCCTTTCCAGAATCCCGGAACGTGGCGTGTGTCGACTTGGTGGGGGCTCGGCGTTCACCGGACACGGCCAGGATCGTCGCGCGCGCAGACGGCTGGCAGGCATGCGGGACTTTGAAAGGGGCGATGTTCCGTTGCGGAGGGATGCCCGGCCGCCGAAGCCGGGCTACCCCGAAAGAAATGGGCGTTGTTCTGTCGCGAAGTCAGCGCGCAGGGCCAGCGGCTCGGGATTAGAGGCCCTCCACGAACCCCCGGATGCGCTCCGCGGCGTCCACGCAATCGGCGGTCTCACCCACGAGGGCCATGCGCACGCGCCCGGCCCCGGGGTTCGCGCCGCCCTCGCCTCGCCCGAGGTAGGTGCCCGGCATGACAGTGACGTTCTGTTCGACGAAGAGCGCCCGGGCGAAGGGTTCATCGCCCCCGGGCACTTCCGGCCAGAGGTAGAAGGCTGCCTCGGGCCGGGCAGCGGGCAGAACGTCGGCGAGGATCGGCAGCGTCGCGTCGAACTTCTCGCGATATGCGGCACGGTTGGCCCGCACATGCGTCTCGTCGCCCCAGGCGAGAACGCTGGCCGCCTGCACGTGCGCCGGCATCGCGCAGCCGTGGTACGTCCGGTAGAGGTAGTAGCGCTCGAGGATCGCCGCATCGCCCGCCACGAAACCGGAGCGCAGGCCCGGGAGATTCGAACGCTTGGAGAGGCTGTGGAACACCACGCAGCGGGTAAGGTCCGTGTGGCCCATCGCCGCGGCCGCCTGCAACAGCCCGGGCGGAGGGGCGTCCTCGTCGGCGTAGATCTCCGAGTAGCACTCGTCGGCCGCGATGACGAAGTCGAACCGGTGCGCGTGCTCGATCAGTTGGCGGAGCGCGTCCTCGGGCAGGACGGCGCCCGTGGGGTTGCCCGGCGAGCAGATGTACACCAGTTCCGCCGCCAGCCACACCGCGTCCTCGACCGCGTCCAGGTCAGGAAGCTGGGCGGCGCCCCGGCAGGGGACGTACCACGGCGTCGCACCGCGGAGCAGCGCGGCGCCCTCGTACGTCTGGTAGCAGGGGTTGGGGAGGAGGACCAGGGAGGAGGTCGCTCCGGACAGGATCGCCTGCCCGAACGAGAACAGGGCTTCGCGCGTGCCGTTCACCGGGAGTACCTGGGTCTCCGGATCGACCTGCGCGCCGAAGCGGCGGCGGAGCCAGTCCGCGGCCGCCTCCCGCAACGGTGCGCCGCCGCGCGTCGGCGGATAGGCGCCGAGCCCGGCGCGCAGCGTGTCCGGGTCTTCCAGGGCCCGCAGCACGAACGCGGGCGGGGCGTGTTTCGGTTCCCCGATCTGGAGCGCCAGGTGGGGCGCTGACGTGGCCGGCGCGACGCCGCGCTTCAGCGCGTCGAGGCGCTCGAAGGGATAGGGCAGTAGCGCATCCAGCCAGGGATTCATGCGGCCCGGCCGGCGCCGGCCGTGCTCTGCGCGACCTCCTCGTCCAGGCGGGTCCGGATGGTGTTCTCGATGCGCTCGACCTCGACCGGGTCGCGAATCGGATCGATCACGAAGACGTCCTCCACTCGCTCTCCCAGGGTCGTGATACGCGCCCGCCGTACGCCGATGCCGAGCTCGACGAAGAGCATGCCGAGCAGCGCAAGCAGCCCGGGCCGGTCGGAACACACCACGCGCAGTCGGCTGTGCCGGCTGCTCGGATCGAGCGTCAAGTCCGTCTCCGTGGGAATCACGAACTCCTTCAGCCGCCGGTCGACCCGTCGCCGCACCGAATGCGTGAGGTCCTGCGCGGACAGCCTGCGCGCGAGGGTCGTACGGACACGCCGCCGCCGGTCGCCCTCGTCGGGAATGGGCCGGTTGTGCCCGTCGAGCACGATGTAGGAGTTCAGGCAGAGCCCGCTCTCGGTCGTGACGATGCGCGCGTCGTGCACCTGCAGGTGCAGTTCGTCGAGGGCGATGACGCTGGCGGCGAACAGGTTCGGGCGGTCTCCGGTGTAGAGGAAGATCTCCGTCGCGCCCTCGCCGCCCACTTCGCTGGCGACGTCCTGCAGGTAGACGAGGGGTCCCCGGTCGAGGTCGTGTTCGTGCATCGCCGCCGTGATGGCCGCGAGCTGCGTCGGGGTATGGCGCAGGAACAGGTCGTCGCCGGCGTTGTCCCAGAGGGCAAGGCCGCGCTCCCGTGCGATGCCCTTGTCCGCGAGTTCCTGAAGCGCGGCTTCGCGGCAGGAGGCGATGCGTTTCGCCCGCTCGGGCCCGCCCTCGAGGCCCCGGGTCAGGGCATCGTGGGTCTCCATGTAGAGCTGGTGCATCAGCGTCGCGCGCCAGCCGTTCCACAACGTCGGGTTGGTGGCGGTGATGTCGGCGACGGTGAGCGCGTAGAGGTAGTCGAGGCGGGTTGTCGTGCGCACCCCGCCGGCGAACTCGTGGACGATCGCGGGATCGTGGATGTCCTTGTGCTGCGCGGTGGTCGACATCACCAGGTGGGAGCGCACGAGCCACTCGACCAGTTCCGTCTCCTCGTCCGACAGGCCGTGGCGCCGGCAGAAGGCGACGGCGTCCCCGGCGCCGAGTTCGGAGTGGTTGCCGCCGCGTCCCTTGCCGATGTCGTGGAACAGCCCGGCGATATAGAGCAGCTCGATCTTGGGAATGCTCCTGACGCAGCGCATGGCGAGGGGGAAGGTCTCCGCACTCGACGGGTAGCGGAATCGGCGCATGTTGCGGATGACCATCATGGTGTGCGCGTCGACCGTGTAGATGTGGAACAGGTCGTGCTGCATCTGCCCCACGATGCGCCCGAACTCGGGGATGTAGCGGCCGAGGATGCCGTAGCGCCGCATGCGCGTGAGCTGGCTCACCACGGTGTACGGCGCCCGCAGCAGCTCGATGAAATACCGGTTCACCTCGGGGTCGCTGCGAAACTCGTCGTCGATCAGCTCGAGGTGGTCCCTGATGAGACGGATCGTGGCGGCGCGCACCCCCACGATGTCGCGCCGGTTGGCCATGATGACGAACAGCTCGAGCAGGGCGGCCGGGTGGTTGCGGAACACGGCGGGCGAGGTCGTCTCCATGTACCGGTTGTTCACCTGGAAGCGCGCGTTGATGGGCTCGATGCGGGGCGCACGACGGCCGCGCAGGATGGCCTCGTCGAAGTGCTGCAGCAGGATGTCGTTCACCTCGCGCAGCTCGAGGACGTGACGGTAGTAGTCGTGCATGAACTGCTCGACCGCGAGCTGAGCGTCCGAGTCGCGGTAGCCGAAACGCTCGGCGAGGGTGCGCTGGTGGTCGAACAGGAGCCGGTCCTCCCTGCGCGTCGCGACCAGGTGCAGCCCGAAACGCACGCGGCACAGGAACTTGCGGCCTTCGATGAGCCAGCCCCGCTCCTGGGGCGTGAGATAGCCCTGGCGCGTGAGTTCGGACAGGTCGGACGTGCCGAGATGCCGGCGCGTGATCCAGCCGACGGTCTGGATGTCACGCAGGCCCCCGGGCGAGCCCTTGATGTTCGGTTCCAGGTCGTACTCGACATCGTCGAACTGGGCGTGGCGGTCGGCCTGCTCGGCGCGCTTGGCCTCGAAGAACCGGCGGCTCGGCCACACTCCGCCCGACATGGGGCTCCACCAGGGGCGCGCGCTGTCGAGGGCCCGGTCGAGCCTGGCGCAGAGGATGTCGGAGCCGGACAGGCGCCGCCGTTCGATCAGCGCGGTGGCGACGGTGATGTCGCCGGCCGCCTCGCGGCGGCACTCCCGCACGGTGCGCACGCTGTGGCCGATGTCGAGCTTGAGGTCCCACAGCAGGCGGACGAAGGCGGCGATGTCCTCCGCGCTGCGCTGCGAGTTCCGGACCAGGATCAAGAGGTCGATGTCGGAACGCGGATGGAGTTCGCCGCGCCCGTAGCCGCCGACGGCGAGGAGGGCCAGATCGTCGCGGTACTGGAAGGCGTGTTGCCAGATCTCGACCAGGAACGCGTCGAAGAAACGCGCGCGCTCCGCGACCAGGAGTTCCGCGTCTTCGCCGTTCCAGAAACGGTCGAAGAGCCGGCGGTCGGCGAGATCGATGCGGCGCCGGAGTGCGGCCGTGTCGAGGAGCTGCGGCCCGCTCATGCCGCCGCGGGTGTCAATGCCGTCTCTTCGTCGCGGCGCGTGAGGACCTCGACCCCGCCGTCCGTCACGAGCACCGTGTGCTCCCACTGCGCCGACAGCCGGTGGTCCTTCGTCACCACCGTCCACCGGTCCGGCAACAGCTTCACGTTGCGTTTGCCCGCGTTGATCATGGGCTCGATCGTGAACGTCATCCCGGGCTCCAGACGTACGCCGGTGCCGCGCTGCCCGTAGTGGAGCACCAGCGGTTCGTCGTGGAAGATCCGGCCGATGCCGTGGCCCCCGAACTCGCGCACGACGGAGAACCGGTGCGTCTCGGCATGGCGCTGGATGGCCGCGCCGATGTCGCCGAGGAAGGCGCCGGGACGCACTTGCTCGATCCCCTTGTACAGACACTCCTGCGTTACGCGGACGAGCCGCCGCGCCAGCACGCTCGGCTCCCCGACGCAGAACATCTTGCTCGTGTCGCCGTGCCAGCCGTCCTTGACCACGGTGATGTCGATGTTCAGGACGTCGCCGTTGCGCAGGACCTTGCGGTCGTTCGGGATGCCGTGGCAGACGACGTGGTTCACGGACGTGCAGATCGACTTCGGGAACGGCGGCTGTCCCGGGGCGTTGCTGTAGTTGAGAGGCGCGGGACGACTCGCGAGGTCGTTGACGATGAACTCGTGGCAGCGGCGGTCGAGGTCCCCCGTGCTGACCCCGGGAGCCACGTGCGCGCCGATCATCTCGAGTACGCTCGCCGCCAGCCTGCCGGCGATGCGCATGCTCTCGATCTCTTCCGGTTTCTTGGGCTTGACGGGCATGGCGGCGGGACGGGCGCTCCGTTTCGGGGAGGAGACCGCTATGGTATAAAGCGCGCGCCCCGCATGGAACAACCGTCGGCGTTGCCCGGCAGGCCCAGCGGAGGCGCGGGCGGGCGGCACGGCACGCTGTCTGTTCCGCGATTCGTTAACTGCCAGGCGGGGAGGTTCTCCGCCGAACTTCCGCGCGGCGACAGCCTCGCCAGTAGGCGACAAACTCGCCAATAGGCGACAAAGGACAAAGAAGGTACTGCCGCGGGTGGGCGGGCGACGTGAGTCGCGCGTCGGATCCGGCAGCCAGCCGCGCGGTCGCGACAACCCGGAGACAACGCATGGCTTCCATCGGCATGCGCGACCTGCTGGCGGCGGGCGCGCACTTCGGTCATCAGACGCGCTTCTGGAATCCCAGGATGGCGCCGTACATCTACGGCGCGCGCAACAAGATCCACATCATCAATCTCGAGCGCACGCTACCGGCGCTGAACGAGGCGCTGGCGCACATCAAGGCCCTGGCGGGCCGGCGCAACAAGATCCTGTTCGTCGGCACCAAGCGGGCGGCCGCCAAGGTCATCCGCGAGCAGGCGACGCGGGTCGGCATGCCCTACGTCGACCAACGCTGGCTCGGCGGCATGCTCACCAACTACAAGACGATCCGGCAGTCGATACGCCGTCTGCAGGACCTGGAGACGCAGGCCGAGGACGGCACCTTCGAGATGCTCACGAAGAAGGAGGCCCTGCGCAAGCGGCGGACGATGGAGAAGCTCGACCGCAGCCTCGGCGGCATCAAGGAGATGGGAGGCCTGCCCGACGCGCTGTTCGTGATCGACGTGCAGCACGAGCGCATCGCCGTCACCGAGGCGAACAAGCTCGGCATCCCCGTGATCGCGGTGGTCGACACCAACAGCGATCCCGAGGGCATCGACCACATCATTCCGGGCAACGACGACGCGATCCGGGCCATCCGGCTCTACGTGACCGCGGTGGCGGATGCCATATACGAGGGACAGGGCCGGGCCGCCGGCGACGTGGAACCCGGTACGTTCTCGGAGGACGAGTTCGTGGAAGTCGAGGCGGAGGCCGAACCCGTTGCCGCCGCGGCGGCCGCACCCGCCCCGCAGCCAGAGGCCGTGCCGGCGCCCGCTCCGCAGGCCGAGGCGGTTCTGGAGGCGGCACCGGAGTCCGAGGCGGCGCCGGAGTCCGAGGCGGCGCCGGAGTCCGAGGCGGCACCGGAGTCCGAGGCGGCGCCGGAGTCCGGGACGGCGCCGGAG
>VXNE01000137.1 GCA_009840715.1 Gammaproteobacteria bacterium | reverse complement strand
AATATATATTATGCGAAATTTTGGAGCGGCCATGGGAACGCACCCAGGAGGTACCGCAGTCCCCCTCGCCAACGGGCCCTTGCCTATTCGCCCTCTGGAACAGCCAGCTCGTCAAACGCGCTGTTCGGTATCGTCCTCAAGCCCGCCTGTTAGGCGACCAAAGCGGTCGTAGATCTGCTCGCGGCTGACTGTGAAACCTGGCGGCCACGAGCCGCCGGGAATGGCAGGCCAGATCCTGTCGAGGTCGAAATCGCGGCTGTGGCTTGCATGCGCTCCACGCCCCGCAGCTTCCCGCCCAAGCTCATTCCTCGCCCCGGACACATCGGTTCCCCAACAAAAAACATTTCTGCCTTACCGAACACTAACTCCTCCGGGACGACTGTCAAACGGAAAAGCGAGCGTGTCTTCACCGCCGTTTCAGCTGCGCTCCCCGAGCAAACTCCTGCCGACGACCTTGAGCGCCAGCGTCTCCTCGGCACCCTCGAAGATCGAAAGCACCCTGGCGTCCACGAAATAGCGGCTCACGTCCGTCTCCTCCGCGTACCCGAGACCCCCGTGGATCTGCATCGCCTCCCGCGTGACAAATTCGGCCACCTTGCAGGCGAAGAGCTTGACGAGACTGGCCTCGGTCTGTCCGCCGCCGGCGTCCATCAGGCGCGCGGCCCAGTACGACGACTGCTGGCAGACGGTCGCGTACATCCCCATGCGCGCGAGTTTCTGCAGCGTCAGCGGATAGCTCGCCACGGGCCGGTCGAACACCTCGCGCTCCTCGGCGTAGCGCAGCGCGGCCTCGAACGCCGCCCGCATGAGGCCGCTGGCGCGGGCGGCGGTCTGCAGACGGCCGCCGGAGAAACCTCGCATCGTGTAGTAGAAGCCACGCCCTTCTCCGCCATCCTCGCCCACGAGTGCGTCGGCGGGGACGAAGAAGTCGTCGTAGAACATCTCGAAGGAGTGCATGCCGCGGTAGCCGATCGTAGGGATCGCCCTTCCGGACACTATCCCCCCGCGCGGCTCCTCGTACTCGAAGGCGTGGCCGTCGAAGGCCGGCTTCTCGACGACGAAGAGCGAGAGGCCGCGGTGCGGCGGGCGCGCGTCGGGATCGGTCCGGGCCAGGACCAGGATCGCTTCGGCCCGGCCGGCGAACGTGCACCAGGTCTTGCCCCCGTTCAGCCGCCAGCCGCCGTCGACGCGCGTGGCGCGCAGCGCAACGGAGGCGACGTCCGACCCCGTGCCCGGCTCAGTGACGGAGATGGCGCACAGCGGATCTCCAGCCGCAAGCCCAGGCAGCCAGCGTTGCTTCTGCTCCTCCGTGCCGCCTTCGAGCAGGGCCCGGACCATGATCTCCGGGCGCGTGATCAGGCTGCCCGCTGCGCCGAGCGAAGCCCGTGACAGTTCTTCCGTGACGACCACCATGCCGAGGCTGTCCTCGTGCTCGTCCGGCTGCAATCCGCCGTAGCGCGCGGGCACGCACAGCCCGAAGCAGCCGAGTTCGCGCAGGCCGCCGATGATGGCGTCCGGGACCGTGCGGTCCTCGCGGTGAACCTCCTCCGCGAGCGGCGCGACGCGCTCCTCGGCGAACTGCCGGAAGGTGTCGCGGATCATGGCTTTCTCGTTGTCGAGATGGTCGACGGGCAGGACGCCGTCCCTTGCGCGGAACGCCTCCCCCACCGCCGCGAGGTGGGCCGGGGAAAGGTATCGCTCCGTGAAGGCCACGTGGTCGTCCGGGAGGTCCGCGAGCGTCAGTCCATACGCCGCCGGGCGCAGGCGCAAGCGCTGGTGGAAGTTAGCCGCCGCCTCGGCGCAGAAGGCCATGGCGAGCTGCTCCTTGAACGCCCGTTCCGCCGGCGGCGCGTCCCGCTCGGCGTAGTCCAGCATCACGCCGGCGCACTGGAGTTCGGCGCTTGCGAACGCGAGGTCGTAGAGTTCCATCTGGGCGTCCTCGTCGAGCGCCGAGGACGCTCTCGCCAGCAGGTCCCGGGCGGTCCCGACGATAGCGCGCGCCCGATCGTCCATGCCGTGTGCGCCCTCCTCTGCCCTGGCGAGCGCGCGATTCTACTGCATAATGCGCGGCCCCCCCGGGCACCCGAAGCTGCTGGCCCATGAACGAGAACGGTCCGTCACTCGCGTCGGTACGCGAACGCTTCCTCGCGTTGCAGACCCGGATCGTGCAAGACCTCGAGCGCCTGGACGGCGAAGCCCGGTTCTCCGGCGAGGACCTGCCGACGGACGGCGGCGGACTGTCCAGGCCGCGTGTGCTCGAGGACGGCGCACGCATCGAGAAGGCGGCCGCGCATTTCACCCACAGCGTGGGCGGCGCCCTGCCCCCGGCCGCCTCGGAACGCCGCCCGGAACTCGCCGGCCACCCGTTCCAGGCCGTCGCCGTGTCGTGCATCGTCCACGCCCGAAACCCGTATGTCCCCGCGGCCCACATGAACCTGCGCTTCTTCCTGGTCGAGGCCGAGCGGCCGGCGTGGCACTTCGGCGGGGGATTCGACCTGACCCCGTTCTACGCTTTCGAGGAGGACGTGGTCGACTGGCACCGCAACGCGCGCGCGGCGTGCGCGGCCCACGGTCCCTGGTACGAGGAGCTGAAGGCCAACTGCGACACCTACTTCTTCCTCCCCCACCGCAGCGAGGCGCGGGGAGTCGGCGGCATCTTCTTTGATGACTGGACGCGCGGCGGCTTCGAGGCGAGCCTCGCCTTCGTCGAAGCGGTCGGCGCCCACTTTCTTTCCGGCTATGTGCCGATCTTCGAGCGGCGCGCCGGACATCCGTGGGGCGAACGGGAGGAGTCCTTCATGCTCGTCCGCAGGGGCCGCTACGCGGAGTTCAACCTCGCGGTCGACCGGGGCACGCGCTACGGGCTGCAGTCCGGCCGCCGCGTGGAGTCCGTGCTCGCATCGCTGCCGCCGCGCGTGCGGTGGGTGTACGACTATCGTCCGATTCCCGGCTCCCCCGAGGCTCTGCTGACCGAGAGATTCCTGGCGGCCCGGGACTGGCTGGAGCCTGTGGATAAATCTGGGGACTAATTCTTATCAAGACTATGACAACCGGGGATGTGGCACCTGTGACAAGCCCGTTGCATAACTTTCTGATGTCAAAACAATCTTGTAAGACTTAGAAAAGATAGCAGGAAAGGCCCTCGACACCGTTCATGGTGGCCCAGCGAGGCGCTGTGCAAAACCGCCCGTGTGCGGTCACGGATTCGCTCGAGGGCCGGCGATTTCGCGCCAAGCCAGCAACCACGCGGGTTTCCGGCGTTTCGGACGCGCGCGTTGCGGGCTACTGGGCCGAGGCTTCGGCCGCTGCCTCGGCCGGCGGTTCCACCGCGCCGACGACGACCAGGCGGTCCTGCACATCCTTGACCCCGGGCACGCCGCGCGCGATGCCGATGGCGCGGGTGCGTTGCGCTTCGGTGGCCACCTGGCCGGTCAGGACGACGACGCCTTCCCGAACGTCCACGTCGATGGGCCAGCCCGGGACGCCCCGCGCAAGGACCAGTCCGCCTTTCACCCGGGCGTGGATCGCCGAGTCGTCGGTCACCTCCCCCACCGTCCGTCCCTCCTCGGAGGCGAGGTAGTTCTTGCAGCCGGCGAGGGGGAGGAGGACGGCCAGGACGAGCAGTGCCGACACGGCCCGATGGGAGGAGCCGCGCCCCGACGGACGCCGGATTCGGGCGGTTCGTGGCGGGCGCACGGCGACTCCGGGGTGGCGGGAAGAACCGGCGCGACCATAACATTCCGGGCGAACGCTCAGCAATGCGATCGCCATGCCCAGGCTGAACAGCATGCCGTCCGCGGCAGCACGGATGGCTCTTGTCGGAGTCCTGATCTGCGGCGCCCTCGGTGCCCCCGCAGACGATCGGGTGCACTTCGTGATCCCGGTCGCTCCGGGCGGCGGCGTGGACGGCACGGCCCGGGAAGTCGGACGCGCTCTCGACGCGCTCGGGCTGGCAGGTTCCGTGTCCTTCGAGAACGTCGGCGGCGGCTCCGACCGCGCCCTCGGCCTGTTCGTCGAGAACGAGGCGCGCTTCCGCGACGCGCTGCTCGTGCACTCGACACCGTTGGTCATCCGTAACGTGCAGGGGCTGTTTCCGCTCGGGTTTCGCAACCTGACCCCCGTCGCCGGGCTCGTCGCCGATTACGGCATCTTCGTCGTCCGGGAAGACGACCCGATGGAGCACTGGAAGGCCATCCTCCAACGCCTTTCCGACGACCCGACGAGCCTCATCGTGGGGGGCGGCTCCGCGCGGGGCAGCCTCGATCACATCGTGCTGGCCCTGGCACTCGGCGCGGCCGGGATCGACGCCCGCCGCGTGCGCTACCTTCCCTACGACGGCGGCGGCAAGGCCATGCTAGCCCTCCTCGGCGGCGAAATAGACCTCCTCTCCACCGGGCTCGGAGAGACCCTGTCGTTCACGCGGTCGGGGCAGGTACGGGTGCTGGCCGTCACGGCGCCAGCGCGGGTGGCCGCCATTGCGGACGTGCCCACGCTTGCGGAACTGGGGTACCCCGTCAGCTTCGCGAACTGGCGTGGCGTGTTCGCGCCGCCCGGATCACCCGCGGACACACGGGGCGCCCACGTCCGCCGCCTGCGCGCACTCGCGGCGTCCGACGCGTGGCAGGCCGCCCTCGACCGGCACGGCTGGCAGGCCCTCGACGTGTTCGGACTCGAGTTCGAGGCCTACCTCGAGGACCAGGAAGCCGTGCTGCGGGTGACGCTGTCCGAGCTGGGGTTCTCCCGGTGACGCGCCGCCTGGTCCCGCTGGCCATCTTCGGCGTAGCCGTCGCCTACCTGTGGGCAGCCATGGGCGTGCCGCTCGACCCCTGGTCCGCCGACGA
Organism: Gammaproteobacteria bacterium; assembly: GCA_009840715.1. GTDB lineage: Bacteria > Pseudomonadota > Gammaproteobacteria > Pseudomonadales > Azotimanducaceae > VXNE01. The sequence goes on along the minus strand of VXNE01000137.1, from coordinate 1,993 downwards.
GGCGGTCAACGCCCGCACCTTTCCCCTGGTCTGCGGCGCCCTGCTCGCCCTCCTCGCCGCGGGCATGTCCTTTCGGGGCGTTCCCTTCACGGCAGGCCCGGGACGCTACGGTCCGCTCGCGGCGATCGTGGGGTGCATCGTGGCCTTCATCGTCGCGATTCCCTTCACCGGCCTCTGGCCCGCACTGGGTCTTTTCCTGTGCGCCGCCCTCGCGGTGCTGGGCGAGCGGCGCCCGCCCGTGCTCCTGGGCGCGTCCGTCGGAACACCTGCCCTCGGATGGGTGCTGGTCGAGGCGCTGCTCGGCGTTTACATCCATCCCGGGAGCCTCTGGGGCTGACGATGTGGGAAGGCATCGCCGCGGGGCTCGCCACGGCCATGGACCCGGCCAACCTCGCCTGGGTCGCGCTCGGCTGCCTGGCGGGCACGCTGATCGGCATGCTGCCGGGACTCGGACCGATCACCGCCATCGCCCTCATGATCCCGGTCAGCTATTCCATGGAGCCGGCCGCCGGACTCATCATGATGGCCGGCGTGTACTACGGCGCGGTCTTCGGCGGTTCGACGTCGTCGATCCTGATCAACGCCCCCGGGGTCGCATCGACGGTCGCCACGTCCTTCGACGGCTATCCGATGGCCCGGGCCGGCCAGGCGGGACGCGCCCTCGCCCTCGCCGCGTACGCGTCGTTCAGCGGCGGCGTCTTCGGGGCCCTGGCCCTGCTGGTCTTCGCCGGGGCCCTTGCCTCCTGGGCGACCGCCTTCCAGTCGCCGGACTACACGCTGATCCTGATCCTCGCGTTGTCGAGCATCGCGGCGTTCGCGGAACGGGGCCTGGTCGCGAAATCCTGCGTGGCCGCCCTCCTCGGCCTCATGCTCGGCACCGTGGGCGCCGACCCCGAGAGCGGCGTGCCCCGTTTCACGTTCGGGCGCCTGGACCTCATGGACGGCATTGCCTTCATCCTGGTGGCGATGGCCACGTTCGCTCTGGCGGACGCGTTTCACCTGCTGACCCGCGGCGGCGACGACGAGCCCCGTACCGCGGCGGGACGCCATGTGCGCCTCGCTCCCGGGGACGCGCGGGCCATCGTGCCCACGGTGGGGCGGAACTCCGTCCTTGGCTTCCTGGTGGGGGTGCTGCCCGGGGCCGGCGCGACGCTCGCGAGCTTCTTCGCCTACACCTTCGAGAAGCGCTTCACGCGCAACCCCGCGTGCGGTGTGGCCGCGCCGGAGTCCGCCAACAACGCGGCCTGCATGGGCTCCTTCGTCCCCCTGCTGACCCTGGGCATCCCCGGCTCAGGAACGACGGCGGTCCTGCTCGGGGTCATGCTGAGCCTCGGCATCCAGCCGGGACCTCGCCTGCTCGCGGTCGATCCGGGGGCGTTCTGGGGCGTGATCGTGTCGATGTTCGCGGGGAACCTGGTGCTCCTCGCGCTCAACCTGCCGCTGATTCCCTGGCTGTCGCGCCTGATCCGCATCTCGCGGCCGGTACTGATCCCGTTCGTCGTCGCTTTCTCGCTGGTCGGGGTGTACCTGACCACGTTGAACGATTTCGACCTCTACCTGATGGTCGGCCTCGCGGCGGGGGCGCTCGTGTTGCGCCGGGCCGGGTACCCGCTGGCTCCGCTCCTGCTCGGGTTCATCCTGAGCGGGATGCTGGAGGAGAACCTGCGACGGACGCTCTACCTGGCGGACGGGTCCTGGGCCAGCCTGGCGGAACGCCCGCTGACCGTCGTGCTCGCCGTCGCCTGCCTAGTGGTCTGGATCGCGCCCCTGTGGCGGCGTCTGCGCCATCGGGCCGACGCCGCCGGCGCGTCCTGAGGCACACGTTCCGCCCCCGGCGCGATTCGGTTAACATCGCTGGCCATTCACGCGGGAGACCGCGCCACCGGGGAGCCACCCGTCGTGCGCAAGTACTCACACGCCACCGACGACGGCGACGAACAGATCAACCTCACGCCCATGCTGGACGTGGTGTTCATCATGCTGATCTTCTTCA
>VXNE01000091.1 GCA_009840715.1 Gammaproteobacteria bacterium | reverse complement strand
GTACGGCACGGATCTCGTCGAACGTTGCTCCGAGGTTCGCCACGCGCGACTTCAGGTCCTTGTAGCGATGATCCGTGATCAGGTCCGGCCGTCCCGCCGCGCGGGCGAACCCGTGCCATTCGTCGTCCGAGGCCACGAACGCCACCATGTGGCCGTCGGTGGTCTCGAAGGCCCGGTCATACACGTCCATCGGGATCGGATCGGAGACGCCGTCGCCGATCAGCGTATGGTTCAGGAATCCGTCCGGCCACATCCAGACGACCGTGACGTCCAGCATCGCCAGCCGGACATGGTCGCCCTGGCCCGTCCTTTCGCGCCCCAGCAGCGCGGCCGTGATCGCCTGCGCGGCCGTCACCGCGGTCAGCTTGTCGGGCAGGATCGTCTTCATGAACCGCGGCGACTCGAGGCCGCCCTGCATGTCCATGACGCCCGACAGCGCCTGGATCACCGGGTCGTACACGCGCTTGTGCACGTAGGGACCGGACTCGCCGAAGCCGCTGATGGAGACGTAGACGATGTCGGGCCTGAGCGCGCGCACGCGGTCCTCGCCGAGACCCATGCGCTCCGCGGCGCCCGGGCGGAAGTTCTGCACGAACACGTCCGCCGTTTCGATCAGCCCCTCGAGGATCGCCATGCCGCGCTCCTGCTTGAGGTCGAGCGCGATGGACCGCTTGCCCCGGTTGTTCGAGAGGAACGCAGCACTCATGCCGCCGCGCGCCGGACCCGCGTAGCGCATGAGGTCGCCGCCGAGGGTTTCGACCTTGATCACGTCCGCGCCCTGGTCGCAGAGGAGCTGCGTGGCGTAGGGACCCGAGACCATCGAGGTCAGGTCGACGATGCGAAAGGGACTCAGGGGGCCGACCATGGACACTCCAATCCGGGGGGGTGTACGTTAGTATCTTCGTGTCCCAAACCACTGGCAATGCGATGGATATCTCCGACTACGGCACCTCTCCCAACGTCGACCCCCTCGTGAAGGAACTCGACGAGTACGGGCTGACCAAGCACGTCGTCGAACTCGAGGCCTACGGGATGACCGTGGTGCCGCCGGAGAAGATGGGCGTCGACGAGGACTTCGCCGGGCGATTGCGCAACGCCATCCTCCGGGCGTGCGAGAAGCGCAACGGCGTGAAGATCGACGACTACCGCACTGCGTCGATACCGCAGGAGCAGGTCAAGCACTCCTGGCTCCTGATGGAAGAGGACGAGGTCTTCGTCGAGGCCGCGACCAACCCGCGCATGCTGGCGCTGATACATTGGCTGCTCGGCAACAGCGCGATCCTCTCGGGCCACACCTGGATCATCAAGCCGCAGGCGAACGGCAGCAACGGCGACAACGACCGCCAGCAGGTCCGCCTGCACAGCGACTCCCACGGCATCCCGCCGGGCGGCGGGAGCATCGCCCACGTCGCCAACGCGTCGTGGCTCTGCACGGACTACAACGGCGCCGAGGACGGGCCCACGATCTTCGTGCCGGGCAGCCACCGGTTCGGGCGCGCGACCCTGCCCCACGAGGAGGACATCGAGACCACGCCCTTCCAGACCGTGCCGCTGATCGGCAAGGCCGGCTCACTGGCCCTCTGGAACGGCGCGACGTGGCACGCCTCCGTGCCGCGCACCAATCCGGGCCTCCGGGTGACCCTCGTGCAGGTCTACATGCGCCGCCACATGCAGCGCATCACCATGTGGGAGGACGACCTGTCGCCGCAGTTCCTCCAGAAGCACCCCGCCTTGCAGAAGGTGCTCGGCACGCACCTCTACCCGTTCAAGGAAGACCCGGACCCCGAAAGGGAGGGCGACATGGTGAACACGGGCACGGACCCGTTCGCCTGATCACGGACCGGCACCTGCTAAGGGAGAAAGACGCATGAACACCACCGCCAAAGTCGAATTCGCGAGCGCCGCCTGGGTGGACGCCGCCCGCGCCGTGCTCGAGGATCTGGTCGCCACTCATGGCGACGAGAACCTGAAGTGCAGCGTCTGCGAAGTATTCAGCGACGCCCCGGCCCACGTCGCGCCGTCGGGCACCGCGGCCTGGCACTTCTACCTCGACGGCAAGTCGGTGACGGTGGGGGTCGGCGAGCGGGACGACGTCGACCTGCGGCTGGGCGGCGACTACGAAGCGGCGCTACCCGGCGCCCGCACGGTCTACACGCCCGAGTATCTCGCCGAGCGCGAGAAGCAGGCACCGGACCCGGATGCCCCGCAGCCGAACATCCAGGGCGACATGAGCATCCTGCCGCCCTGGATCGTGGAGTTGCACAACCGGCTGGCGCCGATTACGGCGTAACGGCGACCGCGAGGTCGCGTTACCGCACTCCGAGCAGCTCCACCTCGAAGATGAGCGTGGCGCCGGGGCCGATCACGCCGCCGGCGCCCCGGTCGCCGTAGGCGAGTTCCGGGGGCAGGAAGAGCCGCCACTTGTCGCCCACCTGCATGAGCTGCAGCGCCTCCGTCCACCCGGCGATGACCTGGTTGACCGGGAACGAAGCCGGCTGACCGCGCGTGACGGAGCTGTCGAATACGGTGCCGTCGATGAGCGTCCCGTGGTAGTGGGTCGTCACCATGCTCGTGGGGCCAGGCGTTGCTCCGTCGCCCTCCGCGAGGACCTCGTACTGCAAGCCGGAAGGCAGGGTCACGACCCCTTCACGCTGACCGTTCTCCGCGAGGAACGCCGCGCCGTCGGTGGGGGCGGCCATTACGGCATCCTCCGCGACTGGATCGGCGACTTCGGACGGCTCGGAGGCCTCGGGCTCGGGACGATCCGCGCATCCGGCGACAAGCGCGCCGAAGGAGCACGCGAACAGGAAAGGGGCGACACGGTACATGGCATGCTTTCACCGAGGGGGAAGGAAACCGGCATTGTATGACACGTCCGCGAGGCGGCCGTGGCGTCCCCTTACCCGGCTTCCATAGCCGTGTCCGGCGCGGACCGGCTCTCGAGTTCCTTCCGGACGAGCCGGTCGACGACCTCGAGCGCCTGCTTGCGCCCGATGTCCATGTTGATGACGTACTTGCCGGCGACGGTGAGCGACGGGACGCTCACCAGCGTGGAGTCGCGAAACGCCTGGTCGTCCTCGGCGACGATCCGCGCCACGCGCGGCGAACGCACCGCCGTCAGGAAGCGCTCGCGGTCGATGCTGAAGCCGTCCACGTAGTCGGCGAGCGACTCCGCCGTGGGGAACTGGCGACCGCGGTCATGCAGCGCCCGGAAAATCCGCTCGTGGTTGTCTTCGAGCGCGCCCTCCTGTTCCAGGGCGACGTGCGCGCGGGCGAGCAGCGCGATGCCGGGACTGAACGCCACGTGCGCGCGGCGGAAGCGCACGCCGTCCGGCAGCGTCGAACTCCAGTCCGCGATCAGGGGATCGAAGTTCCGGCAGTGCACGCAGGCGTAGGAGAAGTACTCGACGACTTCCAGCCCGCGCGGAGTGCCCTCCGGCGGCGTGATCTCGCGATAGTGCTCGCCTTCGGCGGGCTCCCCGCCCACGTCCGCGCCGATGCCGTAGAACAGCCCCGCGCCGCCTAGCGCGAGGACGAACACACCGAGGGCGGCGAGGACCCCGATGCGGATCCGCCGCAGTCGTTCGGCCTGTTTGGCGCGGTGCCTGGTGCGTCTGTCGGCCACGCCGCGCAGTGTGTCACAATTGCCCGAATGAACGAACAGTACGTCCTCTACCAGCAGCGCTGGTGCTACTTCTGCCGCCGTGTGCGGGCATTCCTGGCGGACTCAGGCATCGACATCCCGATGCGCGACACGATGGTCGACCGCGAAGCCGACCGGGAGCTGCGTGAAGGCGGCGGGCGCGCGACGGTGCCGTGCCTGAAGATCACGTCGGAGGACGGTGAGGTGCGGTGGATGTACGAGTCTCGGGACATCATCGACTATCTGCAGGCGCACGCCGTCTAGAGATGCCTCCGCCCCGTCTGCTACGCATCACGGAGAGCGGCACCGTCAGGTGGCCGTGGCGACAAAATCGGGCCTTGGCCACGATAACCGGAGCTTCCGGCGGTGGAGGTGGAGGCGGCGGCGCCTTCTGCCTCGAAGGTCTGAACATCTTCGGCGCTGGCGGAGGCGGAGGCGGCGACGGCGGCGACGTGACGACACTGCAGGTCCGCGACGAAATCCACCAAGCGTCCGGGGGTGACGGCGGAGAAGGTGGCGACGGCGGGGGCATCAAGGACGGCGAACCGGTACATGGAAGGAGCGGCCGCCGACGTCACTTTGGAGGCGGTGAAGGGGGTCGAGGAGCAGCGCCGACCCCGGGCCCTGGGCAAGTTGTCTCCAACGGAGGAGACGGTGGCCGTGGCCTGGCAGGTGAGACGGTCGTCGTCGAATTGACCGAACTGTCGAAGGGCGACGTCCTGGAGATCACGGTCGGCCAGGCAGGCCGGGGTGGTGCTGGTGGCCAAGGATTCGAGGCGGGACAAGACGGCCTTCGTGGGACCGACGGCTCCGTGACTCTTGTGCCGCTGCTCGAAGATCAGGACGGCGGCTGATGCACGCCTTCGCCGGCGAAACCGGGGAAGCGGGCCACCCAACGGCCTCGGCTCATGCGCAAGCGCGACAAGCGTTGCTCCGTCAACTGCCTTTTCCGGATCCCTCGGGACAGCCGAGCGTTCCCTTCTCGGAAACGGACCGTCTCCCGGGGCCGGTCCAGTTCATGTTGAAGCTGCTCGATTTCTGGCGCCTTGGCAGGGAAGACGCTACGCGTCTTTTGGGTTTCGAAGACGGTGACACGAACCATGTAGGAGACGTTCTGGAAGGCACGGCAAGACTCCGCGGCAGAGACGCGCGAGACAGGATCGCTCATCTCCTCCACATCCGAAGCACGTTGTCCGCACTCTTCCGTGACCTGGACGTCGAGAATGATTGGCTGCGCGAGCCTCACACCCCGTTGAATGGTCGGTCCCCACTGGCGTTACTGCTAGGTGGATCGATGGAAGACCTTCTTCTGGTCAGGGACTACACGGACGCCGCGGCAGGGAGGTAGTTTGCTGGAAGGGATTCCGGCCCGGCACCATCGACGGACGGTGTATCGCTTCGCCAGGCTCCCCGCGGACGAGTTCCTGAACTCGCTGGGAGTCGGTGCACAAGGCGAGCGAGAGCTACGCGAGCTGCTACAAGAGGTCGGCTACATGCCACCGTCCCCCGGAGAACTGTGCGACGCCCCGTTCCGGCGAAAGGCCCGTCTGACCTGGGTCACGCGTTTCTCGGACGGCTCATACCCGGTCTTCTACGCGGCGCTGGAACCTGAGACAGCAGAGGCTGAAGTCACCCATTGGTTCCGCACATTCGCCGGAACCCCGCGAGGACCGCGAACAGCGTACTACGAGCGGTTTTCTTGTACGTTTGACGGCATGGTGAAGGACCTTCGTCCGAAAATGGCCGAGTGGCCAGCGTTGACCGACGAGGACTATGCCTTCTGCAATCGCCTGGGCGCCGAGGCGATCCGTGCCTCGCTGGACGGTCTGGTGACGCCGTCCGCTCGCCGCCGCGGCGGGACCAACCTCCCGGTGTTCAAGAGGCGGGCAATCAGCGACCCCGAGTCACAAGGCGTAACCCAGATCACCTACGACCCCGAGAGATAGCGGTAGATGCGCACCGACGCTGAAACGAGACACCGCTACAGAAATCGGCAACTCGGCGGCCAAATGGTACAGGACGCTTCGCGGGCTCCCGGACCGTCGACGGCGTACCGGACGTAGGCCCTACCGACGCGCCTGGCCCATGCCGCCAACGGTCCCATCTGATAGCCTTCCCCGCTTTCCCCGGAAGGCCACACCCATGAAACTCGGTCTGCTCGGCGGCTACAGCGGCCGCAAGATCTCCATTCCCATCGACCAGGTCCGTCACGCCGAGAGCCTCGGCTACGACTCCTTCTGGACGTCCGAAGCCTACGGGTCCGACGCGGTCTCGCCCGCGGCCTGGATCCTGGCGCAGACCGAGAAGATGCGCGTCGGAACCGCGATCATGCAGATGCCCGCGCGCTCTCCCGCCATGACGGCGATGACGGCCATGACCCTGGCCGAACTCTCCGGCGGCCGCTTCATGCTGGGTCTCGGCGCATCGGGCCCGCAGGTCGTGGAAGGCTGGCACGGCGTGCCTTACGGCAAGCCGGTGACGCGGCTGCGCGAGTACATCAAGATCGTCAAGCAGATCATCGCCCGCGAGGCGCCCGCGACGTTCGACGGCGACCAGTACCAGTTGCCCTACGCCGGTTCCGGCGCAACCGGCCTCGGCAAGCCGCTGAAGAGCATCCTGCACTGCGAGGAGGACGTCCCGATCTACGCGGCGAGCATCACGCCGCGTGGCGTGGCGGCGGCCGCGGAAGTGGCGGACGGGTTCTTCCCCATCTGGATGGACCCGGAGAACGATCACGTCTTCGAGGAGTCCATCAACCAGGGGCTCACGGCGGGCAACCGCTCGCGGACCGAGTTCGACGTCGCGCCGTTCGTGACCGTCGCCCTCGGCGACGACATCGAGCAGTGCATGATGCCGATCCGCGGGAGCATGGCGCTTTACATTGGCGGCATGGGCGCCCGCGACAAGAACTTCTACAACAACTACGCCAAGCGCCTCGGCTTCGAGGAGGAGGCGGTGAAAATCCAGGACCTCTATCTCTCCGGCCGCCGCGACGAGGCGATGGCGGCGGTGCCACCGGAGCTGATGGACGCCTGCCACCTGATCGGCCCGGCCGACCGCGTCCGCGACCGGCTGCAGCGCTGGAAGACCGCCATCGCCGCCGGGCGCGTGTCCACGATGATGATCGCGGGCGGCTCGCCGCAGGCGCTGGAGCTGGTGGCGGAGGAGATGTTGTAGGGGCAGCCCTTGTGGCTG
>VXNE01000174.1 GCA_009840715.1 Gammaproteobacteria bacterium | reverse complement strand
CTACCACGGTACCGTGGACGAAACGCTGGTCACCGTCGTGGATGGCAAGATGATCACCGATCCCTACGGTGGCTCCTCGTATGGCATAGGCGCGTTGCCTGACCCCGAGCTGAGGACGCGGGTGGTCGAGTTCAATGACCTCGAAGCACTGGAGCAGGCGTTGTCCCCCCGGGATGTAGCCTGTGTGATCACGGAGCCGGTGCTTGCGCAGATGTCCGTTTATCCCCCTGACCCAGGCTTCCATGAGGGATTACGGGAGCTGACCCGCCGTTTCGATACCCTGCTCATCATTGACGAGACCCATAACATCGTTGCCGGCGCGGGAGGCTTTACGCGTCTCTGGAACCTCGAGCCGGATATCTTCGTCCTGGGGAAGGGGATCGCCAGCGGGATCCCCGCTTCGGTCATGGGCCTCAGCCAGGAGGTTGCGGACCAGGCCCTGCCCCTGTTCGAAAAGAACTTCGTGCAAGGCATTGGAACCACGCTGTCCGGCAATGCGCTGGCGGTCGCCGCACTCAGGGCGACCCTGGAGCACGTCATGACGGAGTCTGCGTACGACCGCATGATCTCCGGGGCGGAGCGGATCGCCGATGGCATGGAGAAAGTGATAAGGGCGGCTGACCTGCCATGGCGCGTTGACTGTCTCGGCTGCAGGGTCGTGCTCCGGTTCTCCCAAGCCGTACCGAGGAACTTCGCCGAACAGCGGGCCGAGAGGCGCGGGTTGCAGGGGCTGGCGGAGACGGGCATGTACTTCCACACGTTCTACGCGAATCGAGGCATCCTCATCCCGCCCGGCTTCTTCGCATTGATCTCGCCCGAGGTCACGGCCGAGGACATCGAGTTCCACGACAAGGTCTTTGGCGAGTGCGTGAGTGAACTGGTCGGATAGCACGCATCCCTGCCGGACCTGCACTGCGTCTGACACCGGGCCGGGGGCCTTTCCGCCCTTACTCGCCGTCATCGCGAGGTAGGCAACGACCAGTGCCCGTCGGGCCCGGCAAGGCCTTCCCACGCGGAGCGGCCTAGGAGATTCCCGGTTGTTTCAAGACTATCTGGCAAGGAAGTCCCGCGAGAATCTGGACACCTTGACCGGCGAAATCGGGAACGGGCTCTCCGCGCTCACGCTCGGGCTCGTTTCTCCGAGGACCGAAAAGAAGATGTATTGGTGGGGCGTCCCGAGCGTCGGGCTCATGGGCGTGAGCGATTTCCTTACCCTGTTCCTGCTCTACTACTACAACCAGATCCTTGGGCTGTCAGCAGTGCTGGCCGGACTCGCGCTGTTCATATGCGTGGTCTTCGACGCGGTTTCGGATCCGGTGATCGCCCACTGGTCCGACAGGCACAAGGGAGAGTTCGGCAGGCGAATACCGTTCATGCTTGTCGGCATCGCGCCGATGGTCCTTTCCTGCCTGGCCCTTTTCGTCATACATCCGGGGGAGGAGCAGTGGATCCTGTTTGTACAGCTCACCGTCTTGATGTCGGTGTTCCAGGTCGCCAATACCGTCTTCGCGGTACCGAGACTTGCTTTGGGCGTGGAGCTTTACAAGGACTACTCGAAGAGAAATCAGCTACTTGGCACCGACCGAATCTTCGAGATCGCGGGAGGTGCTCTCTGCTTGGGACCGATCCTGCTTCTCATGCCGGACTGGGATCAGGCGCACCTTTATCCGTGGGCGGCCCTCTGGACCTGCTTTCTCCTGGGCTGGTCCCTCTACCTGGGGACGGTGAGACTGAGCGCGGTTGAGAGGAACCTGCTTGAGCTGGACCGAACCGGCAAGAGCACGGACTTTTCTCTTTCGACGCTGCTCAGGGAGGTCAGATCCCTACTCGCCAATCGAAACTGGATGACGTTGCTCATCGCGTTTCTTTTCTTTGGCGTCAACAGTGGCATTCAGACCAGCGACCAGGTCTACCTGAACAATCACCTGTTCCGGTTCGACCCCCGCGATCTGTTCTGGGCGATCCCGCTGCAGCTCGGCGGAGGCGCCATCGCGGCCTTCGTGACCTGGCGTATCGCAAGGGGGAGGAACAAGCGCAACCTCGTCCTGATAGGAAGCGCCCTGAGCTTTGTTGTTTCCCAACTGCTGATCGGGCTGATGGCGGTGGACTACTACTTTGGCTACGGCCTGATGCCGGACGCCGGAGGCGGCGTGCTGAGCCCCCTGTGGTGGATCTGGGCCTTCCACGGTGGGCTCAATGGCGCTATCTGGACGTTCTTCATGATACTGGTCGTCTCGATGTTCGCGGACGTGGTCGAGGAGCATCAGGCGTCGACCGGGCCGAGATCGGACGGCCTGGTCCTGGTCGGTCGCAACTTCGTTACGAAGTTGATTGCTAGCGTTGGCGTTCTGCTGGCCGGGTTCATGATCAGTTGGGCGGGGTTCGATGATGCGGACACGGCGGAACTGAAGGAAGTGGCGGTCTACAGGTTCGTGGTAATCAAGGTCTGTGTGACGGCCGTATTGATTCCGATGGCGATAGTGTTCCTGGCGCGATACTCGCTGACGGAAGCTCAGCATCGCGCCAATCTGCGGAAGCTGGGGTACGAGAGGTAGCGCCCCGCCGGCACTTTAACGCATCAGCCACCGCAGCGATTCGGCGAAAATGGCGCCGCCGTGGTAGAGGCTGTGACCGCCCTCGCCGAAGACGTAGCGGTAGTCGTATCCGGCGTATTCGAGCGCCGAGGCCATCAGGCGGTTCGCGAGCGGCCAGTTGCCGAAGATGATGTCGAGGTCGCGCTTGCCGCTCTGGAGGAACACCCGGAGGGGCTTCCGGGGCGTCGACCGGATGAGGTACGGATAGTGGTGCCCGCCCCGGATGTTCACGAAGGATCCCACGTGAGAGAGGACCCGGCCGAACGCCGAAGGATCGTGCCAGGCGGCGTTGAACGCGCAGATGCCACCGCTCGAGATGCCGCAGATCAGGCGCATCGCCGGATCCTGCGTGAACTTGAGGCCCACCTCGGACTCCGCGAAGGGCAACAGTTCGTCGACGAGGAACCGGACGTGCGCGGGCGTGACGGGGTCGTACTCGAGGCTGCGATTGATGCTGGCTTCGTCCTCGGTCATGCCCGGGCGCCGGCCGGGCATGACGAACACCGCGACCGTCGGCGGCAGTTCCCCCGCATGGATGAGGGAGTCGAGCACCGCCGTGGTCCGCACCGCACCCTTCGGATCGAGGTACAGGTCGCCATCCAGGAACACCATGAGGGCAGGCGGCGTCGCGGGCTCGAGCTGCTCCGGCACGTAGATCCAGATGTCCCGGACGGTCCCCTCGTAGATCCGGGTCCTGTCCCAGCCGAGGAACTCGCGTACCACGCCGCGCGGAACGTCGGGCCCCGGATGCGCCTCGGGACAAGGGTGGTACTGCCGGTCCCCCGGCACGTTGAGGGCTTCGAGCGCCTCCATGTTGGAGCGACCGTTCACCTCGGCGTCCAGGCCACGGTCGAGGAAGGACTTCTCGAGTCCCAGGCGCAGGTAGTCTTCGACGTCCATCGCCAACGCCGGCACGCCCGCCGCCGCGAGCGCACCCATCAGGCTCCGCCTCGTGATTCCGCTTGCCACTGCAGTCACCGACAACGATGTAGTGTGCGATAGTATCGCCAAGGGCCATGGAGCTGTCGCCACCGTCGGTGTCGATACCGTGTTCACCGGAGCGCAGCCGGAAAAGAGGGGGAAGGGCCATGTCACAGCGCAGAACGGATAACGTGCGGGGCTCGGGCCTCGCAAGCGTTGGTGCGGCACTGGCGGCGGTCGTCCTGACCGGCGGCTTGGCGCTGGCGGAAGACGATACGTCCGGCGGGGCGGACACCGACGCGCCGATAGAAGAGATCCTCGTGACCGCCGAGCGGCGCGCTCAGAGCGCGCAGGACGTGCCGATCTCGATGACCGTGCTCGGCGGCGACGACCTGTGGGACTACGGTCTCGAGGGGTCGAAGCAGCTCGGCGACGTCGCGCCGAACCTCAACATCGTATCGGGTTACGGCGAGCAGGGCGCCCAGGTCATCACGATTCGCGGCATCACGAGCGCGAACTACTCCTTCATGGATGGCCAGACCGCGGCGGTCTACGCCGACGAAGCGATCCTGGACAGCTACTGGTTCAACTCCTTCGCCATGTTCGACCTCGAGCGCGTGGAGGTCCTCCGGGGACCCCAGGGAACGCTGTTCGGCCGCAACTCGACCGCGGGCGCACTGCAGTTCATCAGCGCAGGGCCCGGCGACGAGTTGGACGGATATGCACGTGTCACCCTGGGCAAGTTCAATCGGCGCAGGGCCGAGGTGGCCGTTGGAGGCCCCCTCTCCGACAGCTTCGGCGTGCGCGTCGCGGGCGTCATGGAGGAGGACGACGGGTTCCAGGAGAACATCCACACCGGTGAAGAGGGCCCCTGGGTAGACACGCGCGCCATTCGGGCCGTCTTCGATCTGGATCCAAGCGACGATGTTTCCGTCCGCTTCAAGGCCCAACTTGGAAGAGACGAATCGTCGCCGGCACAGCTGGTCAACAGAGCGCCGGATCCGCACTACTACGGAGCCTTTGCGCCATGGGCAGGAATAGACCCCTCGCTCTTGCACAATCCGGGTCCCGGGAGCGATCACCGCAAGGTCAATCTGAGTTTCACGAACGACGAGCAGCAGGCGGAGATCGATACGAACGTATACACGTTGTCGATAACATGGGATCTGGGTAACGTGGCGCTCACATCCGTGACTGGATACACGGATCTGGAAGTCGCGGATATCTCGGACTGGGACGGGACGGCGGCGGCGATGTGGCACGGGTACGAGTACGGAGATCACCGAACGTTCACCCAGGAGGTACGGTTGACGTCCACCGACGAGTCACCGTTCCAATGGATTGCCGGCGCCTATTTCCTCGATCAGTCGGCGGACTGGGGCGCAGCCTTCGAATATACCGATTTCTATCGGATGTTCGATCCGATCAGCTTCCCGCCGGGAGACTTCGGCTGGGGCGAGCGGTACCTGGCGGAGCAGGAACTCTCGAGCTGGGCCGTTTTTTTGCATACGACCTACGCCTGGACGGACCGGCTGAGCACCACTCATGCGCTAAGATACACCAGCGATGAAGTCGAAGCCCAGAGAGACTACGCCGCCTTTACCTTTTTCCCGAAGACGTCGGAGTTGTCGGGAGGTAATTTGTCGCTCCACGATGACTTCGGGTTCGGGGAATTGACGGACCGCGATCTCTCTTCGAGCGAAGTGACCTGGCGCCTTGCTGCGGAGTATGTGCTCCGGGAGGGCGTCCTGCTGTATGGGAGTGTGAGTCAGGGCTATAGAGGCGCCGTGTTTGCGATGTTCGGACCCTACCAGGAACTGGACCCGGAGTTGGTCCTTGCTTACGAGACCGGCATCAAGAGTTCGTTGTTCGACGGACGCTTGCGGCTTAACGCATCTATCTACTATTCCGACTACACGGACTTCCAGTTCTTCGACTTTCTGCCGATCGAGGGCGGGCAGGTCCTTGGCGCCCTCGTCGAGTACACGTTCCAGGGATCGAACATTCCGGAAATGGTCTTCCAGGGTATAGAGATCGAGGCGGTGGCACGCCCGACGGAGAACCTCGAGGTCAGGTTGAGCTACGGCTACTCCGATAACGAGATCAAGGAGTACATCCGCGGGGCGCTGGAAGACAACAGCGGGAATCGACTGGCGCACTCGGATGAGGGCGACTTCAGCGGATCGATCCGGTACGAGTTTGCTCTGGGTGCTTCGGCCGTCCTCGTGCCGCAACTCGAGGCGTTCTATCATGGCCCGCGTCCGGTCGACAGCACGGGACGGTCAGGTGACTTCGGAGGGGACTTCTGGAGTTACTCGGCGCGGCTCCGTTACGAGAATCGGGCCAGCGGGTTCAGCGTGAGCGCCTTTGTCGAGAACATCTCGGACGATATCAACTTCGTGCGCGCTGTCTTCCCCGGCCCCGAGGCGTTCGGAACGGACGCGATGTACATAACGCATCCGCGGAGCGTCGGCGTGACGATCGGCTACGTCTTCTAGGACGGATCGGGGCCCGCACGGGCGGAAGCGCATGGACGGACCGGTCGAGGTGCAAGGCCACTGCGACGCGCGTTTTGCCGCCGTCAGGGATGCGTTCGCCGACAACTTCCGGGAGGGCAGGGAGGTCGGTGCGTCTTTCGCGGCAACGGTGGACGGGGAATTCGTCGTGGACCTCTGGGCGGGACACGCCGATGCGGCGCGGACCCGGCCCTGGGAACGGGACACGATCGCCAACGTCTACTCGACGACCAAGGCGATGACGGCCATCGCGGCCCTGATCCTGGTCGACAGGGGCGCAATCGACCTGGATGCCCCGGTGGCGACGTACTGGCCGGAGTTCGCCCAGGCGGGCAAGGAGACACTGCCCGTGCGCTACCTGTTCAGCCACATGTCGGGCCTCGCGGGCTTCGAGGAGCCGATCTCCGTGGAAACGCTCTATGACTGGGACGAGTGCACGCGTCTGCTCGCCGCCCAGGCGCCCTGGTGGGAACCGGGCGCCCACTGCGGATACCAGGCCATCACCCATGGCTACCTGCTCGGCGAACTCGTGCGCCGGGTGAGTGGCAGGACCCTCGGTACCTTCTTCAGGCAGGAAGTGGCGGAACCGCTCGGCGCGGACTTTCACATCGGCCTGAACGCAAGCCTGGACGCCAGGGTGGGCGAACTGATACCGCCGCCCGAAACGGGTTGGGGCGAGGAACCCGAACCCGGATCGGTCGCCGCGAAGGTCAGCGGCAATCTCCCGTCCGACGCAATGACTGCGGCTGTCGGCACAAGGGCCTGGCGGGCCGCGGAGATTCCGGCCGTTAACGGCCACGGCAATGCCCGCTC
>VXNE01000519.1 GCA_009840715.1 Gammaproteobacteria bacterium | reverse complement strand
CCCTCGGGCAACGCCAGGACCTGGTCCACCATCTGGCTTACGGTCTGCGCGTCCAGCGTCGCCCCGTGGGTCGGGCAGCGCGGTTCGCCGACCCGGGCGAACAGGAGGCGCAGGTAGTCGTAGATCTCCGTGATCGTGCCGACGGTGGAACGGGGGTTGTGGGACGTCGACTTCTGTTCGATGGAGATGGCCGGCGAGAGACCTTCGATGTGGTCGATGTCCGGCTTCTCCATCATGGAGAGGAACTGGCGAGCGTAGGCGGACAGCGACTCGACGTAGCGCCGCTGACCCTCGGCGTACAGGGTGTCGAAGGCGAGGGAGGACTTGCCGGACCCGGACAGGCCCGTGATGACGACGAGCCGGTCGCGGGGAATGTCGAGGTCGATGTTCTTGAGGTTGTGGGTGCGCGCGCCGCGCACCGCGATCGACGTCATCGAGCTTTGCATTCCGAGCGTCCGGGACCGGCGCCAAAACACGTCAAAATACGCCCTCGCCCGCGGCGTGGCAACCACGCTTTAGGGCCGATGGCGCACACGGTCCGGGGGCGATCTCGGCGGCCCCATCGAGCGGAATTCGGTAGGCGGCCCCGGTGCGTTCGGCTATAGTGGCCGGCAGGGTCGGCACACGCGAAAGAGGGGCGGTCAGGCATGGCGCGGGGGATCAACAAGGTCATTCTCATCGGCAATCTTGGACGCGATCCCGAGACCCGGTATTCGCAGGATCAGCGGCCGGTGACCACGTTCAGCGTCGCGACCAGCGAGTCCTGGACGGACCGCAACACGAACGAGCGTCACGAGCAGACGGAGTGGCACGACATCGTCTGCTTTCGGCGACTCGCCGAGATCGCGGGGGAGTACCTGCGCAAGGGCTCGAAGGTCTACATCGAGGGCCGCCTGCAGACGCGGTCGTGGGAAGGCCAGGACGGACAGAAGCGTTACAGGACCGAGGTCATCGCGCGCGACATGCAGATGCTCGACAGCCGCGGCGCCCAAACCGGTGGTGGAGGCTACGACCAGCCGCCGCCGCGTGAGGCGGGGTCGCGTGAGACCGGCATGGCCGCGCAGCAGGGTTCCGGCGGGTTCGGCGGCGGAGGCCGCACCGAGCGGAGCGCGGACCTCGACGACGGGTTCGACGACGACATCCCGTTCTAGTGTGGTGTCCCGTAAGTTCCTGATACTTCAGAGTTCGCCCCTCGCATGAAGACTCCGGCCTGTGGCGGTGTTGCGCCCCTTGGCAATGGGCCCACCATTCCATGCGGGGAACGCGCCTTGCCACAGACCCCGTGGGACGCGCTGAAGCATTAGGAACTTACGGGACACCACACTAGGAGCCAGCTTTCCCGGCGCCGTCTCTTCCGGGGCTCTGTAGCAGCAACGTCGCTGTGGCGAGACAACGCCATGATGCATGGCTACGTTGAGCTTGCGCCTGTCCAGTGACCTCGATGCGCGCTTGACCGAAGAGTCGCGTGTCAGTGACGTCCCGAAGTCGCTGCTGGCGAGGGAAGCACTGGAGGAGTACGTGTCACGGCGAAGGCGGGAGCGTCTGCTGGCCGAGTTGACTCGGGCGGCCCGGGCCCTGGACCCCGAAGAGGCGGCTGCCCTGGCGGCCGAGGCGCTGCCCCTGGATAACGAGGCCCTTGAAGGTGCGTCGCCGGACGAGGGCCGGAGACGATGAGCGGCACTTGACGACGGGCAGGGATCGGCTGCGCCGGGGAGAGATCTGGGTCGCCAACCTGAACCCCAACCGGGGTCAGGAGATCGGGAAGATTCGTCCCGTGTTGCGTCCCGTGTTGATAGTGCAGGGGGACTGGTTGACCGATGCGCAAAGCCGCACGGTAGTCGTGCTGCCGATGACGAGAGACGTGCGGCCGGAGGTGCACCCCCTGCGGGTGACCGTAGTCGCCAGAGGTCGTCTGCGCGCGGACTCGCAGGTGGTGGTGGAGCAGCCTCGAACGGTGGATCGCGACCGGATCGGCGACGGTCCGCTCACCGAGTTGACGGTCGCGGAGATGAGCCAGGTGGAGGAGAGCCTGCTTGCGGTCCTGGGGGTATTCCGCGAGTGAAGTCGAAGGCTCCGGTACGCTCACACCACTCACGCAAACAGCAGTAGCAACGCCCCGAGCGCGATCCGGTACAGCACGTAGGGCGTCATGCCCGTCCGATGCACGAGCGCGATGAACGCCGCGATGCATCCGTACGCGCACAGCGCCGACAGCGTGAAACCGATGGCGAGGTCGTCCCACGCCGGGGCGTCGCCGCCCGTCGCCGCGTCGGCGGCCGAGAGTAGGGCCGCGCCGGCGATCGCCGGGATCGCAAGCAGGAACGAGAAGCGGGCCGCGCCCTCACGGGACAGGCCGAGAAGCAGCGCGGCCGTGATCGTGATGCCGGCGCGCGACGTCCCGGGGACCAGTGCGATCGCCTGCGCGACACCGATCAGCGCCGCCTGCAAAACCGTCAGGGCGTTTTCGTCGCGCTCCGCGCCGCGCCGCCGGTCGGCCCACCAGAGCGCCAGCGCAAACACGATGGTCGCGGCCGCGATGACCCCGGTGGAGCGCAGTTCGCTCTCGATCCACTGCTTCCCCAGCGCTCCGACGACCACCACCGGGACCGTAGCGATCGCCACCCGCCCCAGCAAGGCCGTCGATGCATCCCGCCGCAGGTGCAGGGCGCTGCCGGCGATGCCCGCCAGTTCGCGGCGGAAGTACACGAGCACCGCGACCAGCGAGCCGAGGTGCACCGCGATGTCGAACGCAAGCCCCTGGTCCGGCCACCCCGCGACGTGCGAGACCAGGACCAGGTGGGCGGAACTCGAGATCGGCAGGAACTCGGTCACCCCCTGGACGATGGCGAGCACCACGACTTGCAGGAGATCCATGGCGGCCTGGCGCTCGTTCGGAGGCGGTACCGGTGATGCGTCGCGAGCCCGCCGACGCGGCCCCTCGGACGCGGCCCACGGGATCGGCGGCTGGCGGCGCCGTGTTATCGTTCGGGACATGGAGGGTACACGGGAAATCCCCCTCTTTCCCCTGGGTCAGGTCCTGTTCCTGGGCGGAAGCATGTCGTTGCGGATCTTCGAGCCGCGTTACGTGGACATGGTGAGCCGCTGCCTGCGCGAGGACTCGGGCTTCGGGGTAGTGCTGATCCGGGAGGGTCGGGACACCTGGGCGGGGAACGACGCCGCGCACCCGGACATCTTCAACATCGGAACGTTCGCGCGGATCGTGGATTTCGACAGCTCCCAGGGCGGGCTCTTCAACATCAAGATCCGGGGCGAGAGCAAGTTCCGCATACACGGGACGCGCGAACGGCCGGACCACCTGCTGTACGGCGACGTGGAGGTGTTGCCCGAGGAACGCGAGGCGCAAGTCGGAGAGGACTTCGAGTGGCTCACCTCCCTGCTGGCCGACCTCATGCGCCACCCGACGATGACGGCACGCTGGGATAGCGAGATCGACCTGGAGGACGCCCGTGCCGTGAGCTGGCGGCTGTCCGACATGCTGCCTTTCTCGCCGGAGATCAAGCAGGGGCTCCTGCAGATGCACCTTCCGCGGGAACGGCTCACCGAGATACGGCGCCTCGTCAACAAGCTGCGCGGCTGACGCGGGGTCGGCGCGTCCGAAGGATATAATCCGTGCCATGGACGTACCGACCACCATGCTGGAGATGGGGCGGCGCGCCCGCGCCGCGTCGCGGTCGCTGGCCGGCGCCTCCGCCGGCGCGAAGGCGGAAGCGCTGCGCGCGGTGGCGGACCGCCTCGATGCGGACCGCAAAACGCTGCGGGCCGCCAACGGACAGGACGTCGACTGGGCGATCGAGAGCGGCGTGGACCGTCCGCTCGTCGACCGCCTCGTGCTCGACGACCGTGCCGTCGACCGCATGTGCGAGGGCGTGCGGGAGGTGGCGGCGCTGCCCGACCCGATCGGGGCCGTGAGCGGACTCGACTACCGTCCGACCGGTTTCCAGGTCGGGCGGATGCGGGTCCCCCTCGGGGTCATCGGGATCATCTACGAGTCGCGGCCCAACGTGACGGCGGACGCCGCGAGCCTGTGCCTGAAGGCCGGCAACGCCTGCATCCTGCGGGGCGGCTCCGAGGCACTGCGTTCGAACAAGGCGATAGCGGCAACCATTCGCGCCGCCCTGGACGGCTCCGACGTGCCCACGGACGCCGTGCAGCTCGTGCCGACGGCGGACCGCGCCGCGGTCGGCGACCTGCTCACGCTGGACGAGTACGTGGACGTGATCGTGCCGCGCGGCGGCAAGGGGCTCATCGAGCGGATCATCCGCGAGTCCCGGATCCCGGTCATCAAGCATCTCGACGGCGTGTGTCACGTCTATATCGACGATGCGGCGGATCTCGACATGGCGGTCGACGTGGCGTGCAACTCGAAGACCGAGAAGTACGCCGTGTGCAATGCCATGGAGACTTTGCTCGTGGCCGACGCGATCGCGGACCGGGCCCTGCCGACGCTGAAGGCGCGCCTGGATCAGGCTGGGGTGGAGCTGCGCGGCTGCGACCGGACGCGCGCCGTCATCGATACGACCGCGGCGGCGGAGGAGGATTGGTACGCGGAGTACCTGGCGCCGGTCCTCGCGGTTCGGGTGGTGGATGGCCTCGACGACGCCATCGATCACATCAACCGGTACGGGTCCGGCCACACGGACGCGATCGTGACGAACGACTACGCGCGTTCCCGGCGTTTCCTCAACGAGGTCGACTCCGCCTCGGTGATGGTCAACGTCTCGACCCAGTTCGCGGATGGATTCGAGTACGGGCTCGGCGCCGAGATCGGCATTTCCACTGACAAGCTGCATGCCCGCGGTCCGGTCGGCCTCGAAGGGCTGACGACGCGCAAGTTCGTGGTGCTCGGCAACGGCGAGGTCCGCCACCGCTGAGGGCGCAGCCCGCGGACGGGACGCTCCGGACACCTGGTCGGGTCACGGCGTTGCGCGCGATCCTGGGCGGTACGTTCGATCCGGTGCACGTCGGTCACCTGCACGGCGCCCAGGCGGTACGGCGGGAACTCGGCCTCGACTCCGTGACCCTCGTCCTGTCCGCTCGGCCGCCTCACCGGTCCGCGGCCGCCACGGCGGAAGACCGGTGGCGGATGCTGCAGCTGGCCGCCTCGGACCAGGCCGGGATCGAGACCTCGGACGTGGAGTTGCGGCGCGGGGGGCCCTCGTACTCGATCGACACCATCAGGGCGTTCCGCTCCGGCGGGGAGACGGTGGTCTGGATCCTGGGCAGCGACGGTCTCGACGCGTTCCGCACCTGGCACGAGTACGAGGCGTTCGCCACGGCCTGTCACCTCGCCGTGCTGGTGCGCCCGGCGGTGGCCGTCACGGCCCCGCCGGGCTTTCGGGAAACCGGCGAGGCCGCGGCGCTGTCCCGGCACGACACGGGGTTGCTGTTCCGCATGCGCGCGCCGATGCTCGATGTTTCCGCAACACGCGTCCGCACGTCGATCGCGCGCGGGGGGGACGCCTCCGGATTGCTTACGCCAGCCGTGTGGAACTATATTAGGGACCGTGGCCTCTACCGTGGTTGACCTGCACATCGACCCATGTCCCCGGCCGAGCTGCGCGACCTGATCGTCGCGTCGCTCGACGATCGTAAGGGGCGGAGCATTCTCGCCCTGGACGTCACGAAACTGACGGACGTGACGGACTACATGGTATTGGCCAGCGGCACGTCGGCCCGCCACGTCCGCTCCCTCGTCGACAACCTCCGCGAGACCGCGCGGCGATGCGCGGTGCGTGTCCTCGGCATCGAAGGCGCAGACACCGGCACGTGGGTACTGGTCGATCTCGGCGACGTGGTGGTGCACGTCATGCAGGCGGAAACCCGTGCGTTCTACGATCTCGAGCGGCTCTGGAGCGACGCGGGCGCGGCGCGGGGAGAAGCGTCGGGCGCGCCCGAGCGCGACGGGGTGCTCGCCTGAGCATGCGCGTGAAAGCGGACGTGAACGCGCGGCCGAACAAGAGTCCCGACACGTGAAGATGCGCCTGCTGGCGGTGGGAACGCGACAGCCGCGCTGGGTCGATGAGGGCTTCTCCGACTACGTCCGGCGCCTGCCGCGGGGGAGTGAACTCGTCCTCGAACCGGTTGCCCCGGCGCCAGGCGCCGTCGACGGTCGGCGCGCCCGCGAAGCGGAGGCCACCCGACTGCTCGGCCGAATCGGCCCGCGCGAGCGCGTGGTGGTGCTCGACCCGGCGGGACAGGCTCTGTCGACGGAGGGGTTCGCGGCCAGGCTCTCAGAGTGGCGCATGGACGGCCGCGACGTCGCGTTCGTGATCGGCGGGCCGAGCGGGTTGGCTGACACCGTGCTCGCGCGCGCCGACTTCGCCTGGTCGCTGTCGCTGCTCACGTTTCCCCACGGCCTGGCCCGCGTGTTGGTGGCCGAGCAACTCTACCGGGCCTGGACCATCCTGGCCGGGCATCCCTACCACCGGGGAGCGGCGGTCGCGAAAGGAGGTCAGGCATGAGCGATCCCCTGGACGTCAGGAACCTGGCCGGCGAGAGCAATTCCTTCACGGTCCGGACCATGGTCGTGTTCCTGATCGCGCTGGCCCTGGTGCTCGTCCTGCTGGGGCGCCTGGTCCAGCTCCAGGTGTTCGAGCACGATTCCTACAGCATCCGCTCCGACGACAACCGCATCCAGGTGCGGGCGCTACCCCCGGACCGCGGCCTGATATTCGACCGTCACGGGGTCCTGCTGGCGGACAACCGCCCGGCCCGGTCGCTCAACCTGGTGACGGAACTGATCGATGACCTGGATGGCGTGATCGGCGAACTGCGGGAGCTGGTGGAGATCTCGGACCGCCAGATCGAGGAATTCCGCGAGCGCCTGAAGC
>VXNE01000352.1 GCA_009840715.1 Gammaproteobacteria bacterium | reverse complement strand
CCCCCCCACCCTAACCCGCGCGCGCCTCGCCGCCCGACCCGACCCCCCCCACCCCCGGGGCCAGCCCGGCGCCGGCGCGCCGGCGCTGGAGCGGATCCTCGTCGACGCGGCGACGGCGCTCGCGAGCGAGATGGTCGGCGGGGCACAGCAGATGCTCGACTCCGCCATCGACTACACGAAGCTCCGCATGCAGTTCGGCCGCCCGATCGGCTCGTTCCAGGCCGTCAAGCACAAGTGCGCGGACATGCTGCTCGAAGTGGAGCTCGCCAAGTCCGCTGCATACCAGGCCGCCTCCGCCGTCGCGGGGAGCGCCCCGGACGCGCCGGCGCTGGCGTCGCTCGCGAAAGCCTCGGCGTCCGACACGTACCTGCAGGCGGCGGCGGACTGCATCCAGTTGCACGGCGGCATCGGCTTCACCTGGGACAACGACACGCACCTCTGGTTCAAGCGCGCGAAGAGCTCGGAGGTGCTGTTCGGGGACGCGACCCACCATCGCGAGCGGATGCTGGAACAGTGGCCGGAGTAGCAGGATGAGCGAACGGAGCGAAGCCGAGATCCGCGCAGAGGTCCGCCAGTGGCTCGAAGCGCACTGGGACCCGGACCGCCCCCTCGTGGAGTGGCGCAACATGCTGGCGGACGCCGGTTGGGGCGTGCCGCACTGGCCGCGCGAGTGGTTCGGGCTCGGCTTGCCGGTGCCGGTCTCCCAGGCCGTGGACGAGGAGTTCGCGAAGATCGGCGCGGTCGGCGTGGCCAAGGCCGGCATCCGCCTCCTCGCGGCCGCGACGCTCCTCGAGCACGGCAATGACTTCCACAAGGAACGCTTCCTGCGCCGCATCCTGACCGGCGAGGACACGTGGTGCCAGCTCTTCAGCGAGCCGGGGAGCGGCTCCGACCTGGCGGGCGCCACCACCCGGGCAGACTTCGACGGGCAGCAGTGGGTGGTCAACGGCCAGAAGGTCTGGACCACGAGCGCGCACCATGCCCACTACGGGCTGCTGCTCGCGCGCACGGACTGGGACGTGCCGAAGCACCAGGGACTGACGTACTTCGTCCTCGACATGGAGCAGCCCGGCGTCGAGGTGCGCCAGTTGCGGCAGATGAACGGGCACGCGTCGTTCAACCAGGTGTTCTTCACCGACGCCCGGATCCCGCCCGAGTACCGGGTCTCCGAAACCGGCAACGGCTGGCGCGTCGCCATGACCACGCTGGCCCACGAGCGGCGCGGCGCGGATGCGCTTCGTACCCATGCCTCCGCGCGCGAGCGCGTGGGTCGCATCTACGAAGAGGAAGCGCGCGAGATCGCCACGATCATGGAGCCCTACAAGTGGTACCCGCAACGCGCGGGACGGGTGGACCTCGTGTTGCCGCGCGCCCGGGAGACGGGACGCCTCGACGATCCGGTCGTACGCCAGGAGGTGGCGAAGCTCCTTACCCTGGTGAAGTCCGCCGAGTGGACGGCGCGGCGCGCGCGGGCGGCCCAGGAACAGGGGCGACCGCAGGGGCCGGAAGGGTCCCTCGGAAAGCTCGCCGCAAGCCACGTCGCCCGCGCCGCCGCGCGCGTACACACGCTGATCTCGGGCGCCGACGCGATGCTGTCTGGGGACGACGGCCCGCGCGCCGGCACGATTGCCGAGATCCTGGTTTCCGTGCCGGCCACATCCATCGCCGGTGGGACGGACGAGATCCAGCGCAACATCATCGCGGAGCGGGTACTGGGCATGCCGAAGGAGCCGCGCATGGACACGGGCCCGTTCCGGGACGTGCCGAGGAACGTTGGGAGTTCCTGACGGGCCAGCCAACACGAAAGGAGAAGAGGATGGAGATTCACGGCCACTGCGACGAGCGGTTCGCCGCGCTGCGCGAGGAGTTCGAGCGCAACTTCACGGAACGGGGCGATGTCGGGGCGAGCTTCGCCGCGACGGTAGAGGGCGAGTTCGTGGTGGACATCTGGGCCGGTCACCGCGACGGCGCGAAGACGTTGCCCTGGGAGGAAGACACGATCGTGTGCGTCTTCTCCACGACGAAGACAATGACGGCGCTGTGCGCCCTGGTGCTCTTCGACCGCGGCGAACTGAGCTTCGACGACCCGGTCACGAAGTACTGGCCCGAGTACGGCCAGAACGGCAAGGGGTCGACGGAGGTCCGCCACTTCATGGGCCACACGGCCGGTTTGCCCGGCTTCGGCGAGAAGCTCACCGAAGCACAGTTGTACGACTGGGATTACGTCATCGGCGTGCTGGAACGGCAGGAGCCGTGGTGGACGCCGGGCGAGGAGTGCGGCTACCACGCCATCACGCAGGGCTATCTCGTCGGGGAGGTCGTCCGGCGCATCACCGGCGCGTCGCTCGGAACCTTCTTCCGCGAGCACATCGCCGGTCCCCTCGGGGCGGACTTTCACATCGGGCTCGATCCCGCGCACTTCGGCAGGACGGCCGAGATGCTCTCCGGCGGGCCGATCCCCGAGATGCCCGAGGAGATGGTTCCCGAGTACATGCGCGGCCGCGAGGACGGCACGCCGGACATCCTGCCGCCGGTCACGAACGGCCCCGGCTGGCGCCAGGCCGAGAGTCCCGCCGGCAACGGACACGGGAACGCCCGCGCGGTGGTGCGCGCTCAGACCGCCGTCGCCAACGGCGGGAGCGCCTTCGGAGTCGACCTCGTGTCGCCCGCGACCATCGAGCAGATCTTCCGCGAGCAGGGCGACATGGCCGGCCTCGGGGTCAAGCACGGCATCGGGTACGGCCTCTCCGGCTTCTTCGCCGACCAGGTGCCGAAGGACTTCAAGATGTGCTTCTGGGGCGGCGCCGGCGGCTCGACGATCCTCCTGGACCACACGAACCGCGCCTGCCTGTCCTACGTGATGAACCAGATGGACATGGACATGCTCGGCGACCAGCGCGGCGGCAGCCTGACGGCGCGATTCTACGAGGGGCTCGGATAGGCGCCGGCGGAGCCGACCCCTATGAACCTGCTGTTCGTGTTCTCGGACCAGCAGCGCTACACCGCGCTGGGCGCGAACGGCAACCCCGTCGTGCAGACCCCCAACCTCGACCGGATGGCGGCCGAGGGCATGGTCTGCGACAACATGTTCTCGAACCACCCGCTGTGCTCACCGTTCCGGGCGATCCTGCTCACCGGCCGGTATGGCTGGCGCAACGGCGTCATCGACAACGAGTACGAGCCGTTCCGGGACATCCCGACATTGCCCGGCACGCTGCGGTCCGCGGGGTACCACACGGGGCACATCGGCGTGTGGCACCTCGGTGTCGGTCCGTATCCCGCCGAGGATCGCTACGGGCTCGACTACCTCGCCGCGGTGGAGGGGATCGGCGGGAACTACTTCGACCAGCGCTACTTCGAGAACGAGCGCGATCCCGTCCGTCACGACGGTTGGTCACCGGTCGTGGAGACCGATCTCGCCATCCGCTTCCTCGAGCAGCATCGGGAAGAGCGCCAGGACGATCCGTTCGCGCTGTTCGTCTCTTGGCGGCCGCCGCACTGGCCGTACCCGCAGTATCCCGACGAGTACGCCCTCTACGATCCGGCCGACGTCGACCTGCCCGGCAACGTCCCGCCGCAGATGGCGGACTTCGCGAGGCGCGAGATCGCCGACTACTACGGATGCTGCACGGGTCTGGACGCCCAGATGGGACGTCTGCTCGATGCGCTCGACCGCCTCGGTCTCGCCGAAGACACGATCGTCTGCTACTCGTCGGACCACGGCGACCATCTCTCGAGCCACGGCTACGGCAAGCCCATGGACTCCTGGATGCACCCGTTCCTGCGGGCGTCCAAGGCGACGCCCTATGACGAGTCCGCCCACATCCCGTTCCTGATCCGCTGGCCCGGAGGGACGCCGCCCGGATCGAGGAGCCCGGCTTACATGGGCGCTATCGACATGGTCCCGAGCCTCCTGGGCGCGTGCGGTGTCCAGCCACCGGACGGGCTGCAGGGCCGGGACGTTTCCGAGGCGTGGAGAGGTGGATCGGCTCCGGCGGACACGGACCGCACGCCCGGCGCCCGCGACTCCGTCTACCTGATGAACATGGGCAACGGCTGGCCCGACCGGACCGCGTGGGTCGGCCGGTGGCGGGGCGTCCGCATCGACCGGTACACCTACGCCCGCTGGTTCGATCACGAACGGGGCCCGTGGCTGTTCGACCGGCAGGAGGACCCGCTGGAGACGCGGAACATCGTCCACGACCCGGAAGCCCGGCCGGCCGTCGAGGAGATGGAAGCCCGACTGCATCGATGGATGGAGGGCACCGGCGATCCCTTCGAGTACGGCAAGCGCGGGCCCCGGGGATTCCTGGAGGTGGGACAGCGCTGGGCCGATCCGGTGCGGTGGAAGGACTGGGGGACGGCTTGAGAGGAGGCCGCGGCGCAGGGAACGGCCGTTCGGTGCCTGCCTCGAACACCCCATGCGCCCATTGGCATGGTATATTCGATCTTATCGACCATACTTGATGAAACACGGTAATGCCGGCCGTTCCTGCCAATCCGCAACCTGACCAGACAACGACCCAGCGCGTGCGGATCGATGCCGCCGGCCGCATCGTGATCCCGGCCGAGATGCGCAGGTCGCTAGGTATCCGGGACGGTCAGGACCTGACCGTCTCCCTCGAGAAGGACGGCATCACGCTTCGGACGCTCGCGCTCGCCCGCGCTCGCGTGCGGGCCATCGCCCGCGCCCATCGCAAGGGCCAGGAGAGCGTGGTCGACGAGTTCATCGCAGAACGCCGCGCGGAGGCCGCGCACGAGTAGTGACCCGGTTCGTGCTCGACGCGTCGGCCGTCCTCGCGGATGTCTTCCACGAGCCTGGCGCAGATGTGGTGCTCGACGCGCTCGAGTCCGGCGCGGTCATCTCGGCCGTCAACGCCGAAGAAGTAGCGTCAAAGCTGCACGGCGGCGGCTGGAAGGACGAGGACGTCGCGCTCGTTTTCGAAGGCATCGAGATCGTCCCGTTCGACGCCCGCCACGCCCTTCTGAGCGGGCGTTATCGCCCTGTCACCCGTAGCCTCGGTTTGGGATTGGGGGACCGCGCATGTCTCGCGACGGCGACTCTGCGGGGCTGGCCGGCCCTGACCGCCGATCGCGCGTGGGTGAACCTTGATGTCGGCGCGGAGATCGTCTGCATCCGCTGAGCGCAGAAAACCCCTGCTCCCCGCACCACGGGCCTCGCCTGGAGCCCCTAACTGTCAGCCTCCCCCTGCCGGTACAGCCGCAACTGTCTCTCCCAGAAAGCCTCCGCCTCTCGGTCCTCGGACGCCGGATCGCAGATCCCGGCCAGGGCCGCTGAGAGTTCCCCCGCCTTGGCCGGACACGCCCCGTATCGATTCTCGATTTCTTCCGGGTCCCTGGCGAGGTCGAACAACTGGTCCGGCGCCTGGACGTTGTGGATGAGTTTCCAGTCCCCCTGGCGCACCATGAACGCGCCGGCACGCGTTCCGTGGCCGTGGTACTCGGAGAAGACGACCCTGTCGCGGTCGTCGCTCGCCAGCGTCCCCAGGGGAGCGCCCAACCAGTCTTTCGGGTGTTGCGCGCCCGTCAGCGCGAAGACGGTGGCCTGTACGTCGTGCAGGTCGACAGGTGTCGCCGTGCGCACGCCCGACTCGAAGTCCGGTCCCGCGGCGATGCACGGGACGCGCGCGGCATCCTCGAGCAGGCTGCACTTCCACCACAGGCCGAATTTGCCCAACATCTCGCCGTGGTCTGAGGTGTACACGAGGTTCGTGGTGCTCTCGAGACCGGATTCCCCGAGTGCCGACTGCAGCCGCCCGAGCTGCTCGTCGATAAAGCTGACGCACGCGTAGTAGCCGCGGCGCAGGCCACGGACCTGCCGTTCCTCGACGTGCTCGAGGCCGAAGTGCCGCCGCAGGTCGACCGCGTAGGGGTGTTGCGCGGTCGCGGCTTCGACCCCGTGTGCCGGCAAATCGCCGTGGTCGCGGTACTTGTCCCACAGCTCCTCGGTGCAGAAGTGCGGAAAGTGCGGCTTCACCAGGTTGACGTAGAGGACCCACGGGCGATCTATCCCGGCAGCGCGGGTCCGAAGCCACTCCACGGCCGCATCCATGTAGGTGACGTCGTTCCCCCACGGCGCCTCACGGGGACCGTACGCGTCGAGGCGCTTCGCGCCCCCCGGCCGAACGGCCAGCGGGCGGCGGCGCTGCGCCTCGTCGAACTCCCACGCGCCTTCGTAAGTCTCGATGGTCTCCGAGAATTCCAGTTCGGCCACGGGCCGATAGGCATGCACCTTGCCGATGAACACGGTGTGCACGCCCTGTTCGCCGAGGACCGCGCCCAGGCCCCGGGTCTCGGGCGCTATGCCGAGCCGGTTGTTGCCGTACGCCCGTACGGCGTGGACCCGCTTGCCGGTCAGGAACGCGGAGCGGCTCGGTACGCAGAGCGGGGACGGGCAGTAGGCGTGCTCGAACGTCGTGCCGTGGTCGGCAAGCCACTGCATGTTCGGCGTGTCGACGAAGTCGTGGCCGTAGGGCGACGAGTATCGTGGATTGTGCTCGTCGGACATGAACACGATGAGGTTGGACATGGCTACCGGCGAAGCTACAGGCGCCTGCCCTTGACGAGCAGCCAGATCATGAAGACCGGCTCGGCCAGGCCGGCGAGTATCAGGAAGTCGAGGTTCACGCCCGGCGCAGCCAGCCGTCCCAACTCGGTGACGATGTACGCGAACCCCGCCACTGCGAGCAGGAAGCCGAAGATCGACGGCACGTGTTCCGCGCGAACGACGAGCCAGGCGCGCAGCAACAACACGACGCCAAAGACGACAAGCGCGAACCCCCAGTCATGCGGGTACGCGTTGACGAGTAGGTAGACCTGGGCAGGCTGGCGCTCCATGCC